>JAJUGC010000001.1 GCA_029268325.1 Gammaproteobacteria bacterium
AAGGCGCCGACCGTCGGATTTCACAAAGGGTTTGCGTTTGAAAAAACTGGTGGCCGGCTGCAGGGGGACGGAAGAGGTGGTGCGGTGGGTGTCGGGAATCAACTCCACCAGGGCATGGCAGACCGCAGCATAGTCGCTACTGATGGTGTCCAGCTTGTAAGCGAGCTTCATCAGGTTGGGTTGGAGCTCGCACAGCAGGCGATAGGCATCGGTTTCATCCATTTGCGCCAGGGCCTCGCACACCAGAGGCAGATAATCCGGCAACTCGTAATCGTTCAGTTCCAGATCGGACTGACGATAGATTTCGTTCAGGGCCAGCCGGGCGTCGGTACGTTCCTGGGTGTCCTGGTGGTTTTGTTCGAACAGGTACAGGGAAAAACGGGTGTTGAAACAATACTTGTAATGTTTCTGCGCCGCGATCAGGTCGTGCCTGGACAGTCGCCGACACAGGTTATCCAGGGCCCGCCGTCGCTTTGCAGAAAGATGGGGATCTCCTGCCAGCCGGTTGCGGATGGGTGCCATGGCGTCACGAAGCTGTTCCGATGGTCGTAGCAGGAGTCGCCCAAGAGCACAGAAGGTTTGCATGAAGTTATCTCCTCAGCGCAAAGCATCAACTTGCGTTGGTGGTTGTGCTATCACACCCCGGCTGGGCGGGAAGATCCGGGACAGGCTGTGACACGACAGCAGCACAGTTGAAAACAATATACAGTTGCCGCGAAACCGGAAAAAACACAGCTCCGGGGCTTTACTACTATCGGTGGCCTGCGTCACTGGTTACAATTTCGCCGCGAATCGCTCTGGTTTTACGTTCCAGACCGCCATTAGGAATCAGATTTATGCCTCACGCTGTTGTTTGCGCTTTGTACAAATTCGTGACCCTGGATGACTACGAGTCGTTGCGGGAGCCGCTCCTGAATCTCATGCAGGAGCAGGGGGTCAAGGGAACCCTGCTGTTGGCCCGGGAAGGGATCAACGGCACCGTGGCCGGCAGTCGCGAGGGCATCGACCGGCTGAAAGCCTGGCTGGAGTCCGATGCGCGCTTCAGCGGGATTGCCTACAAGGAGTCCTTTCACGAGACCATGCCCTTTAACCGCACCAAGGTGAAGCTCAAGAAAGAAATCGTCACCATGGGCGTGGAGGATATCGACCCCCGTCGGATCGTGGGCACCTATGTGAAACCGAAAGATTGGAATGCGCTGATTTCCGATCCGGAGGTCGTGCTGATCGATACCCGGAACGACTATGAAGTGCAGATCGGCACCTTTAAGAATGCGGTCAATCCCGGCACCGACTCGTTCCGCCAGTTCCCACAATACGTGAAGGAAAACCTGGATCCGGGCAAGCACCGCAAGGTGGCCATGTTCTGTACCGGCGGCATCCGTTGCGAGAAGTCCACCGCCTATCTGAAGCAGCAGGGATTTGAGGAGGTCTACCACCTGGAGGGCGGCATTCTCAAATACCTGGAAGAAGTGCCGGAGCAGGAGTCTCTGTGGCAGGGAGAGTGCTTTGTGTTCGACGAGCGGGTGGCGGTCAACCATCGTCTGGAAAAAGGGCAACATGATTTGTGTCACGCCTGCCGCCTCCCCATTTCCGAGGAGGACAAAGCCAGTGAGCTCTATCAGGAAGGCGTGAGTTGCCCCCATTGCCATGACAAGCTGACGCCAGAGCAAAGGGCCCGGTTCCAGGAGCGGGAGCGTCAGATCAAGCTGGCCCGCCAGCGTGGTGAGGAACATATTGGCGAAGAGGCGGCCCGGCTGATCGAACTGCGTCGCCACGCCAAGCGACAAAGATCACCCGAGCAGGAACAGCCCTAACCTCTTTCAGACCCAGGGATGCCGGCCAGTACCTTGGAGGGAGCTGTCCGCCTGCTTTAGTGGGGCGGCTCCAGATGGTTTTCGTCCATGGAGCAGGAGCAAATGCGGCTGAGCTGGCAATAGGGCAGGCCGGTTTCCCGGTGCCACTGGTTAAAGGTTTCCTGGATCAGGCGTAGCTCCCGCTTGGTGGTGCCTTTATTGATATCCAGCCCGGCGTCCTTGAGGCAGTCGAGCACGTCCTGGCTGAGTACAAAGGTGTCTTTGCCCAGATTACGCAGGACACGCATGCCCGTATTGCCTCCCAGGCGTTCACCCCGTTTACGCAGGAGATCGAGCAGGCCGATCAGGTTGTCCGAGGGCCATTGGGCGACAAAACGGCCAAAGCTACCGTACTCCTGGGCAATGTCCAGAATGAACTGGGCATTGCGGGGCACCGTCATGATCTTTTGCATGTTGCGGATAATACGGCTGTCTTGCCCGATGGACTCCCAGAGATCCGGCGGAACCAGCACCATTTTTTCCGGTACAAAGCCGAAGAAAACCTTCTCGAAGTCAGACCATTTCTGATCCACGACCCGCCACACAAACCCCGCTTGGAAAATGCAGCGAGTCATTTCCGACAGCCAACGGTCGTCAGGCACAGACTCCAGTTGCTGTGGGGTGCGGGGACTGGGTAGCCAGCCGGCCAGGCCGGCGGTGCCGCCTTTGCGACGCAGGGCCCGCTCATGGATCCGGGTGAAAGATGTCATCGTACTGCTCCAAGAAAGGAATGCCGGAACTTGGTGAATCGTTCCGGCCCGTCTCCTACTTCAGCTTCTTGATGGTCGTTTCGATATTTTTACTCCGAGCCTCATTGGAGGGGTGCGAACTGAGGAAACCGCCCCCGGCGCCGGCCTTTTGCTGCAGGGTTTGGATGGCCCGCTTCATGGCGGCAGGATCTTCGCCCATTCTGTGCAGGGCCTTCACGGCAAAGGCATCGGACTCCAACTCGTCGGATTGGGAGAAGCGGGAGTTGATAAAGGCGTAGGCAATCTGGCCCAATTGGGACGAGGTCAGGTCACCGATTGTGCCTCCAACGGAAGCCACCGCATTGAAGGCTGAACTGGTCAGCAGTTGCTTGCGCATTTGGTCGTAGCTGTGGTTCAGGCGCACATGGCCGATTTCATGTTGCAGCACCGCCCGGACCTGGTCGTCGGGCATGGCATCCATCAGGCCGGAAAAGACCCGTACCGTACCATCGGGCATGGCAAAGGCATTCAGCTCATCGGACTTGTAGACCTTGAAGTTAAAGTCGATATCGCCGCTGGTATCCAGGCCCGCCACGATCTTGTCCAGCCGGCGTCCGTATTCGGTGTTGGGGCCCAGGATCTCGTTTTGGGCATCCATTTCTTGGGCCGCTTCGCTGGCGGCTTGCTGGACACTGCCCTTGTCGAGCAAGGCGGCCTGGGCCAAGCCCGCCCCCACAGTCAGCGCCTGTTCCGTATTGAAACCGCCCTCAGTCGCACAAGCGGCCAGGACACAGGGCAACGCCAGCACGAAAAACATTTTCCTTAATTGCATGCAACAACTCCTTGGAGATCTGGATGGGCATAAAAAGGTCTCCGGCCCGCCTGTGGCAAACCAGTGCGTCGCCGAAACATACCATTAAAAAGCAGGGCCTGGGAGAGGGTTAGGGCCCGGATTGGGAGGAAGTCGGCAATCGTCGGCCGTTGCCGGAATGAGTATGCTAAATGGACAGGCAGTCACACATTCACTTCAAACTGAATCCAACAGGCAGAGGAGGACAGAGGCCTCGGGCGCAACCCGATCTGAAAACCCAAGGGGACACAAATCTGGGCAGGGAGGAACGAGAGATGGCAAACTTTTTGATGCTCATTGTCATCGGGCTGCTGGGTAGTGGGCTCGTGGGCGCCGGGGTGTTTCTCGGAATCTTCTGGTGGCGTCAGCAAGCCAGCGAGCACCGGAACCGGCGCCTGGAGGATGATCTGACCGAAAGCTCCGAGCTGGACTCTCTCAAACAGGAACTGGCGCAGCTGGTTCCCCGCCTGTACCGGGGCGACCGTCGTTCCCAGCAAGCGGTGGGGGCCAGCCTTAATCTGGCCATGGCCTATTTCCGCTCCCGCTATTCCCGGGCCGCAACCTTCGCTGCCGTATCCCGGAGGGAACAACAGGAGTTCCTCCGCCGGCTGACGGAGGCGGAGCTGCGCTTCTACGAACAAAACCGCCAGGAGGAAGGGGCAGCGACCACCTTATTCAAGTGCTGGCTGACCGCAATCACGGCCAAGGATGTGACCATGGCCCGGGAAATCCGCTCCCATGTGGATTATTTCTGTCGCCTGCCCCTGGAGGAGGCCTCTGAAGCCAGCGCATCCCGTTGTACGGTCTGAAACCCTTGGTCAGAAAGGGCGGAGCTTAGCCCTCGGCTGCTTCGGCAAATGGCGGTTTGGATCCTTTCTCCTCGGAGTCAGTCCATTTGGGCGCAGCCGGGGGGACGTACTCAAGGAGCGCCTTTAGCAGGGCCTCGGGAGACTCGTCCACCAGTAACATGTTCCGGTAGACCGGTTTGAGGAATTCGTCCTCCACCACATGGTCCAGAAAGGACACCAGTCCATCGTAGAACCCGGCGACATTGAGCAACGCGCAAGGCTTGCGATGATAGCCCAGCACACCCCAGGTCCAGACTTCAAACAGCTCCTCGAAGGTGCCGATTCCCCCGGGCAGTGCCAGAAAGGCGTCGGCCAGCTCTGACATCTTGGCTTTGCGTTCGTGCATGGTCTCGACGATGTGCAGTTCGCTCAGGCCTGTATGGGCCAACTCCCGGTCCATCAGGGACTGGGGAAGCACCCCAATGACTTCGCCACCGGCTTGCCGGGCAGCGGTTGCGACAGCCCCCATCAAACCCACAGAGGCACCGCCATAGACAATGCCGATGCTCTGCTGGGCGAGCAGTTGGCCGAGCACTGTGGCAGCTTGAAGGAACTCGGGGCGACGTCCGGAGCTGGAGCCGCAAAATACTGCAATGCGCATGTTTGGACCTTTTATTTTGGTTGAACAGGAAGTCTGGTAGAACAGGAAAAACGCCAGGCTCAGCTACCTTCCGAAATGGCCAGTGAGCAATGCTGGTTCGCCAGGAGCTGCTTCATGCCCTGGCGGTACAAAAGCCATGCCAGGATACCGGCCGCCAGGTTGCCCAGCAAGGCACCGCTGAACAGGCCTGTCAGATCGGCCAGCCAGGCGCCGAGTCCGAGGAGCGGCAGGTAGCAGAGAAACAGCCGGCAGACGGAAATCAGAAGGCCGCGCAGGGGCTGGTTCATGGCATTGCTGACGGAGACCATCAGCATACAGACCCCCAGGGCGCTGTAGCTGAATGGTACCAGGATCAGGTAGTCCTGCAGAATGCTTCGTACTGTCGGGTCGCGGGTCAGCAGCTGGGTGAGGGGCTCGGACACCAGAAGCCAGAACAGGGCCACGCTGAGTTGCCAGGCGATGACGAAACGCACGGCAATCCGGACCAGGTGGCGGATTTGTTCGATTTTTCCCGCCCCCAGAAAATGCCCCACCATGGGCGGCAGGGACATGGTCAGGGCCAGGACAACGACAATGGAAAAGAACTCAAGCCGGGTGCCCAAGCCCCAGGCGGCAACCGCCGCCGTACCGAACCCGGCGACCAGGCTGGTGGCCAAGAGGGCCGCCAACGGTGGCATGAGCTGGCTGAGCATGGCCGGTGCCATGATGCCACCCAACTGCTTCAAGGCCGGCCTCAAGGCCAGGCTGCTCAGATTCAGCCGTAGCCAGCGCCGCTGCAAGAGCCGCGGAAAGATAATCAGGCAGCCTACGGCAAAGGCGGTGCAAGAGGCCCAGGCCGCTCCTGCAATTCCCCAGCCGAAGGTGAAGATATACAAGGGATCGAGGGCAATATTCAGCAGGCTGATGCCCACCATGGTCAGGCCCGGTAGCTTGGTGTTGCTGTGGGCCCGGCAGAGGCTGTAGCCGAAGTAAAGCACAGCGCCCAGCCAGGTGCTCAGCAGCCAGGGAGCCCAATAACGGTCCACCAGGGGCAAGAGGGAGGCATCGGCCCCCATGGCGGTGACGATGGGCTTTCGCAACAGCCAGATCAGCAGGCACAGGGCCAGGATCATCAGCGCGCCGGTCCACATGACCAGGCCCCCCAACTGTCCCGCCCGGAGCCGGTCGCCCGAGCCCAACGTGCAGGAAATGACGGCGGTGGTGGCAATGCCCAGACCCACCTGGGTGCCTGAAATAAACAGATAAACCGGTACCGTAAAGCCGGCCACCGCCAACGGGGCAACACCTAACTGGCCGATAAAGGCACTGTCGGCGAGCTGGAAGCTCATCAGGGCCAGGACGCCGAACAGCATTGGCCAGGTCATTTTGAACAGGGCTTGGCCCAAAGACGAAGACGGGGAATCAGACGGGGCGTTTGCCATGGACTACTCTCAACTACAGGAGCGTCCAGTTTAGAGGCTCCTCCGGCCTACATAAAGAGGCTGGGCGGGTTCGGGCCAGGGAGCCTGCCCGGTTTGAGGCCTGAAAGGCCAGGCCGGGCGACTAGGGAACAAGGCTAAGGCGTAGCGTCCCTTAAACTGTCCATGGGATCCCACTCGCTGAACTCTTCGGCACTCAGGTGGGCATTGCCGTCACGGTCCAGATCGCCAAACGACTGGTGCAGCATTTGGTTGCGCTGTGCTTCCATTTCACTGATCTTGCCGTCGTTGTCGATATCAAACTGAAGGAAGGCATCCTGCTGGGCACCTTCCAGTTTCATAACCTGTTCCTTTTCCTCTTCAGTCATACTGCCCTGGGCTAGGGCGACACCGGGCAAGGACAGCAGCAAAGCACAAGCAAAGGGATATTTCATAGCGTGTCTCCGGTCATGTTTGTTGTAAGCCGGCGGCCGTCGGTATCCGGCCCTGGGGGCGGAACCGGCCGAGCGTTCCGTTTTGTACTGGCAATTTCTTATCTTGTACTTGCAAGGGCTCGCCCAACAGGCGCACCGGGTTCAGCGAAGGTCCAGGCTGGGGCGGGACAGGGCTTCCGTTTTGCCGCCGGTAAGGTTTTCCAGGATCGGTTGCAGGGGCCGGTTACGCACCTCCACGCTGACAAAATATTCAGGCTGATACTCATCTGCGATATAGCCCACGGTTTTATCGGGAAACTTGATGATATACAGAGTCAGTTTGCCCCGGTTCTCGATCAGTTTCTCCGTCATGTCGCGGGTCTTCCGGTCCCTGAGTACCTGCAGGATGCTGGTGGATGGCTGCTCGTCGCCGAACAAGTCTTTCAGGTATTCCGCAGCGGGAATGGTGGTGCGCTCTTCAAACTCATCCCGGTGGACGGTGGAGATATGGATTTCGCTTCCATCCTCATAGAGGGTGGTCAGGGTTGCGTTATCCAGGCTTTGGCTCTGAATCCCCGAAATAGGCAGTTGCATATTGTAATCTCCCACCCTCAGGGAGATGTGGGCCGGTTGCTGAGCGTAGAGGGATGTCGAAAGGGCGAGAACTGCTACCGCACACAACAGCCGATGAGAGGGTGTCATCATGGTGGGTCCATCCTCTTGTTACGGGTATTTCCCGATGGGTGAAGCCGTATTGTCCACGGGCCAGGCGCTTCCGGGTCAGGCAGGGGCCGGGTCATGAAAGGTTAAAGTATAAAAACCGGAACCCGCATCCCAAAGCCGGAGCCCAGCCAGGGGGCTCTTTGCCACATAATGGGCTTATAAGGGCTTCCTCGGAAGAAAGCCTGTATTACGTGCCGGTCAGGTATTGGCGGGTCGATGAATAAAGTTTTAAGTTCTTACCTTTATTCCGGCCCGGCAATAGTTCATAAATAGTTTTGTTTTGGCGGCCCGCGATGACGCCAAGCTGTCAGCCCCAGGGTCGGCAGGTCAGGGCGATAGCCTGGGGAGAGGGAAGGCGGAAAAAGGTGTCCGGCCGGGCAGGATGGAACGCTCGAAGGCATAAGATTCAGGGACTAAGGGCGCCATAGCCTTTCCCCCGGATCCATTGGAGATGGATGCTCATGAATAAACAGGATTTTGCCGCGGGAGGCAACGAGCAAGGCCCGGCACAGGGGGCCGTCCCCCCTTGGGAGGTGGACGATGTAGCGGCGAGGCCGGTACTCAACAATACTCCAAGCGTCATTGACCCGGATTGGGATGAAGCTTGCCGTATCGCGGAGCTGCTGGGCTTTGGGCAGGAGGCGGTGACTGCCCGCAAACGGGCCAGGAAACCCTATCACCCGGCGACGCGGCCGAAGCTTTCACCCGAGGAAGCCGAGCGTTGGAACCGTCAAGAGCGGCGCCTATTGGATTTGTTGAACAAGCGTGCCTGGAAGAAACTGGCCACGGCGTTGACGGACATCGCCCGCCAGTCGCATCCCTTGGACCCCACCACACTGCAGCAACTGCATTATCTGGCCTGTACCCTGGCCGGCGGTGACTGGCCGGCCCTGCCCGAGGAACTTCGCCACGAAGGGGGCACCCTGGTTCAGGCCTTGGCCGATCTGGCGCGGCTGTTGCAATTGGCTCTGGAAGAAGACCTGGAGTGGGCGTTTGACCAGGGGCTGGCGGACCTTTCCCCCTATCTGATGGGGGATCGTCCCACGGAAATCCAGTTGCTGAACCCGTATCCGGTGGCGGTGGAAGGGCTGGTTGAGTCCGTCCTGGAGCGGCTGGGCGAACGGTTTGACCTGGAACGACGGGTCGGCCCACGGTTTCAGGCCTCACGCCTGTACTTCCGGCTTCGTCAGCTTCCCGGTCTGCGTGTGCAGGAGCAGGATTTCCTGCAACTGCGGGAGTCGGCAGGTGGACAGGCCTTTTTTCTCAACTTTCTTGGACGCCAAGGATTGATCCATTGGCGTCATGATCCGAACAGCATCCGCGATGCCCTGGAATACCTCTGGCTTGCCTATCGACAGGAGTGCGAGTACGCCGAAGAGCCTTTGGTGGACCTGGGTCTGACGGACTTGCAGCCGGTGGCAGAAACCGAGGTCGAAGCCTTCCGGGAGGCCTTGTCCCGTGGTGTGGCCTACCTAAACAACCAAGTCGGGGAAACTCTGGCTGGCCAGCGCTTTCTCCGGCACCTGTGGCGCAAGTATCTGAGGCATTACCAGGGCGTGCTGGCGCGTATTGAGCAGCCGGACTGCCTGGGGGCGCTGGTTCGGATTCGGGGGGCTTTGGCGGATGAAATCGAACCTGAACTGGAGTTTACCCTTGCCGGCCTGGCGACCAGGTTGAGACATTGGCGCCTGGTGGAAGAAAGCTATATGCGTGGTCTGGCCCTGGACCCGGATAATCTGGAAGAGACTTTGAACCTGGCCGCTTTCTATAAAAGCCGGAGTCGCTATGTGGAAGCGCGGGGGCTTTTGTCCAAGGCGTTGCGGCTCAGGCCGGGCGATCCTTTCCTGCAACGGCGACTGCGGGCTGTGGCTGACCGGCAGGATTTGCAAAGCCAACAATCCCCCTATCTCACGCCCCTGCCGAATGGCAAGGCCGCCCCGGCCAAGGAGCTGGAGCAATTGGGTAACCTGGAGCTCTTATCCCTGGCGGCGATGGCAACTGGCCTGCAGTTTGATGGGAGCGGGCACTTGCGGGCGTTTAGCGAGGCAGAGCAGCTGATCTTTCCCCATGAAGGCATTCGCGACCGGATGGTGCGTGAGCTGCTCACCAGCCATGGGCTGCTGGTCTATCGCTATTCCCAGGAGCAGAGTTACCGGGTGCAGGGGCTGCTCTTCGACTTTGACACGGACCGGGTGGAGTGGGTATTGAATGCCCAGTCTGCGACCTATCCGGATCTGGCGCCGGAGGTCGCGGCCCTGCGCCTGTTGAGGGACCGTTTGACAGCGGACCCTGCGGTCATTACCGGGCTCTGGCGGCAGGTGGCCGGCCATGACCTGCTGTGCTACGCCCAGCATTGCTTCAAGCAGCTGGGTTGGTATCTGGATTCGTCGGATTATGTGTGGGAGATGCTGGATTCCCTGCTTCAGCACCTGCCCTTTAAGCAAGCCATGGCTTTGGTTGACCTGGCCATTGCCGAAACTCAGGGGGATTTGGCGGCGCAGCGGTTAAGCCTGCGTCAGGCCGGCAAAGCAGCTGTCCGCTATATCCAGAGCAGCTATGAAAAAGCCATTCTTCGGGAGGTGGAGTTGGCGGAGGAGGTTCGAGTGCTGGAATCGGAATCGCTCTGGGTTCGCCTGTTCCGGATGGACCTGACCCAACTCGGCTCCTTGTATTATCAGATGGTGCCGGGGGAGGTGACGTTCGCCAGCAGCTAGAGGACTGTCACGCTGCCACCTCAGCGGCGGCGTGACAGAACTGCACGACGTGAGGTTTCTTAGAAGAAGAGCCAGCGCCGGCCTTCGGATTTTTCCTGGTTGGTTTCGCTGGTATCGGGTTGGGTAGCAGGGGCGTCGGTGTCGGTGGTGGCCGCTGCAGCTGTGGAAGCCGTCTTTTCTGGCTGGGCCTGAGAGTTGGCATTGGGTGTCATGATTCCCAAGGCCATGAGGGTTGCATCATCAACTTTGCCTGTGGGCACCAAACCTGGATGGGAGCTTTGGTAGTCCCGTAGGGCTTCTTCGGTGACAGGGTCCATGACTCCGTCGACAGGATTCAACTGATAGCCAACCCCGATGAGGGCATGCTCCAGGGCGAAGATGGTATGGTCCCGGGTCTGCTCCGCCACCGCCGGTAAGCTCTGGGCTGCCACCATGGCTAGCACAGCCGCTCGTGCCCAAGGGCGTACCAGGGATTTATTGTGCAAGTACATCGCTTTCTCCTTTTGGTCACTTAACCCAACTGTAGGCCTGGGCGACGGGTGTCCGCCGGTGACTTCGGCGTATCGGAGGGCACAGGGCCTGACGGGCCAAAACCATGGCCTTGGCAAAGGCCGTCTCCGAATTTCCCAGCTACTGTTGATTCATGTGGCTGATGGCCACGGCTTATCATTGTTTGATGAATCATTGACCAGTTTAGAACACTATATCCCCTCATGAAACCCCAAACCCGGACTCAGGTTGAAACCGCCGGGCCCATTCACCAGAACTAAGGGGATACCCATCCGCAGTCAAACGCCGTGTCTGGCCTTGCCGGCGGCTTTGCCACTGCTCCGCTTCCCAGGACAGGAGGTGCCTATGCAACTGCCTCTCAAAAACCGGCGTGAGGCGGGTCGCGCCCTGGCCGCACTACTGGACGATTTTCGTGATCGGGACGATGTGCAGGTTTTGGCGCTGCCCCGGGGTGGGGTGCCCGTGGCCTATGAAATCGCCATGGCGCAGGATGTGGATCTGGATGTGTTGATCGTGCGCAAACTGGGCGTTCCCGGCCATGAAGAGTTGGCCATGGGGGCGATTGCCAGCGGTGGCGAACGGGTGATGAACCAGGAAATCGTGCTGTTTCATCAGATTGACCAGGCGACGGTCGATGCCGTGGTGGCGCGGGAAACCCAGGAACTGGAGCGGCGGGAGCAGGAGTATCGCGCGGACCGGCCACCACCGGAGTTGCAGGGCAAGACAGTGATCATTGTAGATGACGGCCTGGCCACCGGAGCGACCATGCGTGCCGCTATCGAGGCGGTGAGTCGTCAGAAACCGGCGTGGGTGGTCATAGCGGTACCGGTGGCGGCCTCTGTTACCATCAACCTGCTCCGGACTGTTGTCAACGAGTGCATTGCCTTGGCGACCCCGGAACCCCTGTTTGCGATCGGACAGTGGTATCAGGACTTTGCCCAGACCACCGATGAGGAGGTCAAGCGTCTGCTGGCGGATGCCTGGAGTCGCCAAGGGGCGGCCAGGGTTGACGTCTTGGATGACGACATCCAGCTCACCAAAGTGGTTCCGGAGCAGTGGACAGGGTTTTGCCAATCCTTTGCTGAGGATCACCGGGGCTGGCTGGTGACCCTGGGAGAGGTGGATACCCGGCAGCTGCAGGAACAGCCAGACAGAGCCCGCCATGCCATGCGCAAACGGGCTGATGGCGTGCCCCTGTGCAAGGTGGCGTATGACCCCGGCCAGAATGCCGTGTTGGTCGAGGTCAGTGAAGACCAGCAGGCCCGCCAGCTGTATGTGGACCACCCGGTCAGCCTGTACCGGGAACGGGTGCAGGATGCCGACAAGGGGCTGCGGATTGATACGGAATCCGGCACCTCCATGCTGGTGGAGTTTCATCCCGTCCCCTCTCCGGCGGAGCGAGCGGGAGTTCAGCGCTGATCCGGCTGCATGCCATTGCGGACCTCCACCGGTAGCTGGGCGACCCGCTCGTGATGGCGAGCCTGGTTCAGATGAGGCCACCACTCATACAGAAAAGTCTCGATGGGGCGCCACATGGCCACCCAGCCCATGATCAGAAGGCCCTCCCTTAAAATGTGACTGCCAAAACTGTTCGCATCGCTGAGGGCCTGGCTGAGCAGGAAACAAACCGTCAGGAAGGAGAGACCAACGGCGAGGTTGATGCGGCCCCGCTGGAGTTCTTTGCGCAGCCGTTGGCGGTGTACCCTGGCCCGGTACAGGAAATAGCTCTCCAGGCTGGTACTAACCAGGGCCTGCGCTTCCGCGAGATGCTCCGTGGGTAAATAGACCAGGATCCGGACCGGAGCGCCCGCCGGGAGCTCCTTCACACTTTCCAGAATATAGGCGGCCGCCTCTTCGTCCAGATCCCGACGCCAGAAAGGGGCGGGGTCCAGGTTATCGAAAAGTTGTTCGAGCTGATCGATCCGAATTTCCACCAGCCAAGTGTCACCCTCTTGTCGATAAACGGGGCGGGATTTGTTACGCAACATGCAGGACTCCGCTCATTGAAACTGCTGGCCGGCCCCGGGTGCGCCCATTGTGGGAGGTTAGGCCGGCTGGTGACATGATCGCATGGAAAGCGGAATCAGGTGAATGGGGTTGGAAAACTTGCTGGGCAGTTAGCCGAGTCCATCGTGCAAACCTTTGGTTCGTCTGCCAAAATAAGAGCTTCCGAATTCCCGCTGCCAGGGGGGATGGCCTGCATGAACACGCTACATGTTTAGGATACAACAGCCGTGATTTTTTTGACTCTGTCGCTGGCCCTGGGTGGTCTGGGCATGTTGTTTCTGGGCATGAACATGATGACCGACGGGCTGCGCCTGGCGGCTGGAGACTCCCTGCGTAACTGGCTGGCCCACTCTACTGCAACCCGGCCCCGGGCGGCGGGAAGCGGATTTCTGCTCACCGCCCTGGTGCAGTCTTCAGGCGTGGTGAGTGTGGCAGCCCTGGGGTTTACCAACGCAGGGATCCTGGGCATGCGGCAGGCGGCCTGGGTGATTTTCGGAAGCAACGTGGGAACCACCCTCACGGCCTGGATTGTTGCCCTGATTGGCTTGAACCTGAAAGTGGATGTCCTGGCGCTGCCATTCATCGGTATCGGCATCATCCTGCAACTGGCGGCAGGATCCAGAAGGATAGGGCACATCGGCTCGGCGCTGGCCGGCTTTGGCCTGCTCTTTCTGGGCCTGGATTTCATGAAAAATGCCTTTGCCGATACCGCGTCCCTGTTTCCGGTCGCCAAGTTGGGGGCCGGCACGATTCTGGATCTTATTCTTGCGGTTTTCGCCGGTGCGGTCTTGACGGCGTTAATGCAGTCATCAACTGCCTCGCTTGCCGTGGTGTTGACCGCCTCCGCCCAGGGGCTAGTCACGCCCATGCTGGGGGCGGCCCTGGTGATCGGAGCCAATGTGGGCTCGACGTTTATGGTGGTGCTCGCTTCTCTGGGGGCAACGGCGGCTGCCAAGCGGCTGGCCATGGTGCATGTCTGCTTCAACGTCCTCACCGCCTGTGTCGCCTTCTTGCTGCTGTCGCCCCTGTGGTGGATCACATCCACCCTGGCCGGCACCCTGCAGCAAAACACTCTGGCCGCCCAACTGGCCGTGTTCCATACCCTGTTCAATGTGTTGGGATTGCTGTTGATGTGGCCGCTGGCGGACTATCTGCTGAAGTGGGTAGAGGGGCTGTTTCACGAGCGGGAGGTGGCAACCGCCAAGCTGCAGTATCTGGATGAGACTGTGATGGCGGTACCGGAGATGGGGGTGGCGGCATTAACCTCGGAGTTGCAACGGGTCTTCATGAAGCTGGTCGGGCAAGCCCGGGGTTGCCTGCGGGGCGAGACGATATCCCCAAGCGGGGAAGCCATGGTGCAGGATCTGCTTGGCGCCATCAACAAATACAGCAGCCGCCTGAGTCAGCAGAGCTTGGCCAGTCTTGGCGTGTCCGACCGGCTGCTGGATTTATTGCAGGCCCAGTTTGCCTGCGGAAAGTTACAGGAGTTGCTCAAGGAACTGACCGTTGAAACTTCAGGTGTAGAGCAGGCCGGGCATCCCCGGTCACAGTTGGCATCTGCGTTGGAAACCCTGCTGGCCCGTTTGGAGATGGAACCCCACGATGCTGCCGGGCTGGCGGATGACCGGCTACGGATCAAGGCCAGCCGACAAATGCTGCGAGCCCACTTGCTGCATGAGCTGCAAGCCCAAGGGGGAGGCTCTCCGGTTGAGGTTGCTCAGCGCCTGGCTTCCTACGATGTCTGGGAGCGGGTCGCCCGGCAGATGACGGAGATTGCCGGTCTCCTCTGGAAGCCGCAGGAAGAGGCGGATGAGTCTATGAGCGATGGTGGGGTGAGCGTGCCGGCGGAAGTCTCCGGCACGTCTTCTGCTTGAGCCGGGGCGTCAGTCGATTTCCTTGAAGCGGTAAACCAACCCCTGACGTCCGCTGATCATGTAGTGCTGAAGATGGCGCTGGCCTTCGTCGTAACTGCGGGCTTCCGCCCGGTCGTAGGCCACACAGCGATCCAGAAGGGCGTCGCTCCAGAAAAACACTTCATGGCGGCTGCCTTCGTCTTTAAAGCAGTACAGATCGGTCTCGTTGCCTGTCATGTAGGTATAGACCGTCAGCCGGTAGAGATCATCCCTGGCCTTTTCAATTTCCAGTACCTTGACCCGCAACCGAAAGCCCGACGCCAGCAGCGTGCGGACTTGTTTCTGGTTGAAGTCGTTGTCGTCCAGAGTACGAAGCTCTGGTGGTGTGATCGCACCCTGCGCTTTCAGTGTGTTCCCTCTCTCGGTTACTTGAGGTAGTTCAAAGACTTCAAAAGCCATGGGGTGTACCTGTGTTGTCTTGGGTATGAAAGGAGACTAGTCGTGCATTGGATGTGCGTCAAAGACAAGATCTTGTCGCTTCAGGCAGGTTAGCGCCGAAGGAGTATAACCCTGGCGCTAGCCGATAAAAAACCACTAACTTTCCGTGCCGGGCCACGGCCTTTCCTTGTGAGGGGGCAGGGCGTTCTTTATCTTCTGGTGAGCAGGCAGGACAGGTTCAATAACGATCCCACAACCTCACTTCGCCTCCTGGCTGCATCGGATTCCCACTCCGAGATTCCTGTTTGCAGAAGGATGAGCGGATGCAACTTTTACCCCGAGTTCGGCAGAGTCTCCGCTATGTGCTGGGTCAGAACCGGCAAAGCTGGAGCAGTGGCAGCATTCTATATGTGGAGCTGCGTGGTGGCTGTGCCCATGACAATGACTTCCTAGACCGGCTGGAGGCGGCCCTGGAGCAGGCGCCGCAAGTACTTTGGAGCCGCTATGTGCCGGAACTGGAGCGGCTGGTGATTGCCAAGGCCCACAAGGACCTGCCCGACTCTACCGTGCTGAGGCTGATCCGGGCCGTAGAGAAGGAGTACGGGCACCAGCGCAAGCTGTTCAAGACCCATACCCGCTTCCCGGGAGAGGGCGCGTTGCTGGCGCAAACCGGATTGCAAATTGCAGCGGATGTGGCGGGGCTAGCGTTAGGGACGGTGCTGGGCCGCTCCAAGGGGCGTCGCACCAGGATGTTCACGGACTTTAACGCCTTGATCACACTGGTCGACAACTTCCCGGAGTTGCGTGAGCCCCTGGTGAGCTGGCTGGGGCGGGATAACGTCGACATGCTGCTGAGCCTGTCAGCCACCTTCAGCGAGTCCATGACCAAGGGGCGTTCCGGTGGGGTGCTGCGTCTGGCGCTACGCATGCAGGAGTGGAGTGCGATCCAGGCTCGCAAAGCCGTGTGGCTGGATCTGGAATCCCACTGCCTGAGTTTGTGGGAGCGGGCCAGCCGTCTGCGGGGCAGCTTCCAGCGCCGCATGACACCGTTGCCCAATGGCCCGATCGAAGACTATACCGCCACCTCCGAGAAGCTGGCCATGGCAAGCTTTAGTGTGGAGCTGGCCAACACCCATGACCTGACCAATGCCACCGCGGCCTTGTTCGCCGCGGTTCCCAAGCCGGCCAACTACGGTCGGGAAGCCTTTTGTATCGAACTGGAGCGGCGCTTGGCCAAGGCAGGAGTCTTGGTCGTGGAGCCCCGTTCGCTACGGGCCCTGGACCGGGTGTCCCGGGTGCTGGTGGATTCCCGTCTGTTGTCCCAGGTGCGTTGCTCTGTATCCACGGTCAAACCCTTTGCCGAGGTTGAAGATCTTTATGGGCGCTTGGACCGGATGATTGTCCGCAACCGGGTCACGGAGCAGGATCGGGGTGAGGAGTGGCGGCTCGAGGCACCGAGCAAAGTTGAGGGTTTGCCCGAGGCGGTGCGGGACTGGTGGCAGGATTATGGCCTGCCCCTGTCGGATCTGAGGCTGCTGTGGCGGGGCCAGCAATTGGTGGCCGCTGCCGTGGTTCAGGAGGTTCTGGATTCCACCGTGGAAACGGTTCTGGCAAGGGTGCGGCGTACTGGAGCCAACCTGGTTCTGGTCGGTGAGGAGCAGGATATTCCCCCCAGTTGCCGGGTTTATCAGCACATGAGCTATCGCCAGGCCCGGCGCTCCATGAAGCTTTGGCAGGCCAGTGGGGAGGTGATTCTCGCGGTCGGCTGGAGCGAGGTGCTGATGGGGGCGGACATCGGCATCGGAGCCCTGGTGGGAGATGGGCCCTGGCCCCGCCATGCCCATGTGCTCACCCGCGACCCCATGGACACCCTCTGGCGCTTTGCCATTGCCCGGGATCAGGGGCGAAAGACCGCGGAGCAAAGTGTCATCCTGTCCCAAATCGAAGCCTTCAGTGCCCTGGTCCTGTCCCTTAACAAGCTGAACATGGCCACGGTGCGGCGTATTCGTCAGAGCGCCAATATTGCCAGTGCGATTGCCATGATCAATGGCATTCGCCTGGCGCGCCAGGTGGACGCGTTGCCAGAGGAGCTGCGTCTGGATCCGGCTCCCTGGCATGCCATGGATGTAGAAACGGCCTTGCTGCGGCTGGACTCCAGCACTGAGGGGCTGACCTGGCAGCAGGCCCGGGCTCGCTTGCCAGAGCCGGTGCCTGAACCCGGAGCGATGTTGCACTTCCTGGATGCGGTCATGGCGGAGCTGGGCGGGCCTTTGGTGCCCGTGCTCCTGGCGGGAGCGGGGCTGTCGGCCCTGACCGGAGCCTTGTTGGATGCCGGACTGATCGGCGCGGTGGTGGCCATCAACGGTATGGTGGGCGGCATTCAGCGCTATCGTACGGAGCAGCAGCTGCGTTCCCTGGATCATCAGGAGCGGCGCAAAGTGCGCTGCCTGCGGGATCGGCAAGAGGTGGCCCTGGAGCCTGACGCCCTGGTGCCGGGAGACGTGATCCTGCTGGAAGCCGGGGAGGTGGTGCCTGCGGACTGCCGTCTGCTGGAGGGCAATCACCTGGAAATGGACGAGTCTTCTCTCACAGGAGAGTCGTTACCCGTGGCCAAGCGGGTGCGCCCCAGCTATTCGGTGACCTTGGCTGACCGGAGCTCCATGCTGTACGAAGGAACGGTGGTGGCAGTGGGGGAGGCGAAAGCCCTGGTGGTGGCCCGCAAGGATGTGTCCGAGTCGCGCCGGGCCCACTATCTGCAGCCAACGGCCAGGAGCGGAGTTGAGTCCCGGCTGGATAGCCTGACTGCACTTACCTTGCCGGTTGCGGCTTTCTCCGGAATTGGCGTCATGATTTCCGGGCTATCCCGTAACCGCCCTGTGTCCGAGATGGTCGGCGCTGGCGTGAGCCTGGCGGTGGCCGCGGTGCCGGAAGGCTTGCCGTTGCTGTCCACCATGGCCCAGATGGCCGCAGCGGGACGCCTGGCGGAAACCGGAGCCGTGGTGCGCAATCCGCGGGCCATTGAAGCCTTGGGGCGGATGACGGTGCTGTGTGCTGACAAGACCGGCACCCTGACAGAAGGCGCCCTGGCCCTGCGGGTGGTGGCGCTGGACGGTGAAGTGCAGGCCATTAACAGCCTGAATGAAGACGGCCGGCAACTGCTGGCGATCAGTATGATGGCCAGCCCCGAAGACAATAGGGGCAAGGGTCTGGCCCATGTGACCGACGATGCGGTCCTGCAGGCCGCCCGTGAATACAACGAAGATCTGTTTGACGAAACCGGGGCCTGGCGGCGGATCAAGGAATTGCCCTTCCGCTCGGAGCGGGGTTATCACGCCACCTTGGCCGAGCGCCATGGCAAGCGCTGGATCTGTGTGAAAGGGGCGCCCGATGTGCTGGTTCCTTTCTGTGATCGCTGGAAGCGGGGCACCGGGCGTATCACTCGCATCAACCAGAAATCCCGACAAAAGATTCTGGATTTGGCCCACGACCTGGCAGCGCGCGGCTATCGGGTCCTGGCGGTCGCCGAGCGGGCCGCGGTGAGCGAAGTGTTGAACGAGGACAAGGTCGAGCGCCTGGTCTTTCGAGGCTTTCTGGCGTTGGCAGACCCGGTTCGGGCCACGGCCCGGGAGGCCGTGGAAGCGTTAAACCATGCTGGCGTTGGCGTGAAGATTGTCACCGGCGACCATCCGGTCACCGCCTTAGCCATTGCCCGGGAGTTGGGTATCAATGCCGAACATGCGGTTCTGACCGGTTCAGAGATCGAAAGCCTGAGTGACCAGGCCCTGGCGACGCGGGTGGGCAAGGTGCAGGTCTATGCCCGGGTCACGCCCCGGCAGAAGGCGCGGATTGTGGCCGCCTTGCAGCGCTCCGGCGAAGTGGTAGGCATGACCGGTGATGGAGCGAACGATGCCGCCGCCATGCGTTTGGCGGATGTGGGAATCGCCCTGGGTGAGCGCAGCACCGCGGCGGCTCGGGCTGCCGCGGATCTGCTCGTGATCGATGGACGGATCGAAACCATTGTGGCGGCCGTCTTGGAAGGGCGGGCTCTGTGGAGTAGCGTCCGGGACGCGGTCGCCCTGCTGGTCGGTGGAAACCTGGGCGAAATCGGCTTTACCTTGCTGGGTGGGCTGGTGGATGGCCGCTCGCCTTTGAATGCCCGTCAGCTGTTACTGGTCAATCTGCTCACCGATACCCTGCCGGCGTTGGCGGTAGTCCTGCGTCGCCCCCAAGGGATCACCCCCGAGCAGCTGCTGGGTGAAGGGCCGGATGCTTCCCTGGGCGAAGCCCTAACCCGTGATATCCAGTGGCGTGCGGGCCTGACCACCGGGGTTACTTCAGCCTCCTGGATGGTTGCCCGCCTTCTCGGCAGCCCCCAGCGGGCTTCCACGGTCGCCTTGCTGACACTCGTGGGAGGCCAGTTGGGGCAAGCCATCATGGCCGGGCGCGGCAGCCGGGAAGTGGTGCTTGCCGCCGTCGGAACCTGGGCGGTCTTGGCGGCCATCGTGCAGACGCCGGGGATCAGCAAGTTGTTCGGCTGCCGTCCTTTGGGGCCTTTGGGTTGGACCCAGGCAATCACGGCCATTGGGGTGTCGGTCTTGGGGGCGCGCTGGATGCCGGAGCTGCAGCGTTGGAGTCAGACGGCTGTGCAGACCCTGACCAGTGGTGTCCAGGACTGGCTGGCGGACGAGGAGGATGCGGAACTCATTGCCTTGCCGCCTCCCGAGGGTGAGGAATCAGAAGCCCCATTGACCCAATGGCTGCCGGATCTGGCGGAGTGGTTGCGTACACCGGAGCGGATGGTGCGGGACATGCAGGCTTGGTTTGTCGGGGAGGAGGCCGAAACTGAGGCACCAGCGCTTGAAGGGGAGTATCGGGTGCTGCACTGAGCGGCCAAAGCAGAGGCCGCTCAGGAGACGGTCTTAAGTCTTAGTGGTGATGGTGTCCATCTGGCCCATGGGCGTGGCCGTGGTCGATTTCCTCTTCGGTGGCATCACGGATGTCCTTGATGGTGACCGAGAAGGTGAGGGTTTGGCCTGCCAGGGGATGGTTCACATCCACGTCAATCGAGAACTTGCCGACTTTGACCACGGTGACGGTCTGCTGGGTGCCATCCTTCATTTGCAGGGTGACCTGACTGCCGGGTTTCAGGCCTTTGACTCCCCCCACATATTTGGCGGGAATCCGCTGGATGTGCCCTTCGGTCTGGACTTCCCCATAGGCATCGGCCGGTTCCAGGGTCAGTTCGATCTGGTCGCCCACGTCTTTGCCGGTCAAGGCTTCCTCAATCTTGGGCAGGATGTTTTCTGCACCGTGCAGATAGCTCATGGGAGCGCTTTCATCGGCTTTTTCCACAACTTCGCCTTGAGTGTTCTTGACCTCGTAGACGACGGTGACAACTTTGTTAGCTTCAACCGGCATGTTTTGATCTCCAAAATTCAAGTGTGTGCATTGTAGTGATTTGCTCCATGCTCGGCCAGCGTCTTTGGGGACGCTGAGCACTGTAGAAAGCAGCGGTTATGGCGTGGAGGTGAGGGGTAACACCGGAAGCCGCAGGAGAAGGCTTGTAGATGGCAGAAGGGGCATGGAGAAACCGGATAAAGCATGCAGAGCTTCTCCAACCTCGCAGTGGATGCTTGGTCTGGCCGGCGTGGCAGGATAAGATTTTGGGAAGGGTTGTGCGCTAGGAAGGGAAACGAACGCCCAACCCCAATGCCCGGGAAGCGGCGGTTCAAGCAACTGAATAGAAGGGAGGCTTTTCAGACAGTTATGAAATATCCAATTGCGGAGAAAGAACTGATTGCCTGTCATCCCGATGGCGAGCGCCAGCGGGTCAAGATCCAGGTCGGACGTCCATTTCGACTGGAGCGTTATGAGTGGGCAGTGTCGGTCCATCTGGAAGGGCTTTACCATAGTCTGCCGGATGTGCACGGCGAGGATTCCTATGAGGCCCTGGCGCTCAGTTTTGCGTTACTGCACCGGTTGCTGAGGGAGTTCGTGGAGCAGGGGGGCCAGCTGTGGGAGAAGGATGGCAAGACACCTTTTGAAGCGGGCTTCCCCTCGGTCCAGTGGAACACGGAGCAGTTGACCCGCACCTATTCCTGATAGGTTTTCCGATTCGCCAGTCCTTCCGTTACTGGGGCCTCTGGGTCCATGCCCGGCATGTTAATCAGGGCTGGCAATGATCAGGGAAGACAGGAGGGCAAACACCACAAACAGGACGCTCACGGTATTGATAAAGGTGAAGGCATAGAACCGGAAGCGTTTCGGTGGGCCCTTGAAGGTGGAAGTTTCCAGCCAGGGCAGCAGGAAATAGAGCAAATTGGCGGTGACCAGGAGGGCGACGTTGGACCGCAGGCCCAGCCAAATGCGTTGGGACAACTCATTCCAGCCGCTATAGGCCTCGCCATAGCCGGCCCCCAGTATCAGAACCTGGCCAAGCAGCAGGCAGCCGATCAGGCGCAGGTTGTATCCCAGGCGGTGCCGATTCCACCAGCGCAAGGCTGACAGTTCCATCTGGTCCTGGCGACCAGCGAAAAACCAGCGCGTGAGCTGCAGGAAGCGGTTAGTCTGAGTCATAGAGGGTTCCATGGCTCGCATCTCCTAGACGATTTTATCGAGACGGCCAAACTGCAGAAGGGGGCAGGGCGGTTAACCCTATACTGCATGGCTTTTATCTATTCGTCCAGAGGGCTACTCATCCAAGGGCTCGACCAGGCGGCCCTGGAATCCTAGGCGCCGGGCTGTCTGGCGGAAGGCGGGAAAGTGGTTCAGGTCCGCTTCACCATGCTCCAGCAGGACCAGGGCTTCGACCAGGCAGCCGGGAATGTCCCGGTTGTTCCAGGCGGGCATGCGCGGCCACATGGAAAACAGGTGGTGGGTCAGGACAATCTTCTGGGTTTGGATGCGGTGGCTCTCCAGCAGTTCCCGCACTTCCAGGCTGATGCAGGGATGGGTGTCGTCGGCAATCAGGGCGCCTGGCGGCAGGGCATCGACCAGATCACGGATCACATCGCCATGGTGGGTGAGGGCGACGAACAGCCGGTGATCCGCTAGGCGTGCCCGGTCGGCAGTACGGATGATGGTGCCCTGACCCCGATCCAGGCGTTGCTCTTCCTGATAGCGGGGATCGAAGCCATAGACCTTGGGAAACAGGTCCAGCAGATCCTCGCAGACCATGTTACCGATCCGCCCCGCTCCTCCCAGGACGGTAATGCCCTGCTCGTGTTGGTAGGGGGTCATTTCCTTCATTTTACGCACCGCTTCCCAAATCATGTACCGGGTGCCCATGGAGCCATCCACGAGGGGCGGCTCAATGGGAATACCCGCCTTCATGGTGAAGTTGGGCAGGCGTCCCACCAGGGCAATACAGGTGACATCCGGAAAGTCCCGACGCAAGTGGCCGATGTATTCCCGCACTTTATCGGAGTCCTGGGCCAGTTCACTTTCCAGGTATTTGGAGGCGACCAACAGTCCACGGCGGCCCCGGTTCCGGATCACGCCTCCGATAATGGTATTGGGCAACAGCTTTTCCATGGTGGGTGTGTAATAGGTCTGCACGTCCCGGGCTGAGCCATAAACCGCAACCAGGACGCTGGGCCGGACCCATTTCAGCAGCAAGGGGCGCAGCAGGGTATTGGCTCCCAGCACGCCGGCCCGGCGGCTTCCCTTCCAGGCGGCGCGCCGGAAATAGACCCGGGCCCGTTGGGAAAGTGGGGCGGCCTGAACGAGATTATCAATATCATTGTCGGTAAGGCGAACCCGATGGAGTTTGAGACCGACATGACTCTTGCCCACATGGACGACCCGTGCCGGCACTTTAAAATTGCCGGGTCGATTGAACTGGATATTGAGGGCTTGGCCGGGTTCCAGGGCGATGTCTTCCGGCTTTGCCAGGCGCAGGCCACTGAACGAGAGGTTGAGCGTACTGGTGCTCAGGCTCTGGTCGGCAACATCGACCGTCACGGGAATCCGGATCCCGGTTCGGAAGTGTCTCCGATATTCTCCATGAGAGGTTTTCATAGGCAACTTGGATATGCTCGACGTTAATGGGTGTCAGTTTTATTGTGGGCTAGAGCGATATAGAGCCAAAGGAAAGGGGTGATGAATGGAGGCAAGGCCAGATTGCCGAAGCAGGGCGCTAAGATGTCGGTTACTGGTGAGCCTCTTGCTGGCCTTGGGAATAGTCTTATGGAGCATGCCCGGTTGGAGTCAGGGGCCGGACCGCTACTCCCTGGACGCGCAACTGCAATTCCTGGTCGACCCGTCCGATAGCCTGTCGCTGGCAGAGGCCCTCCGTAGCGATCAGTGGCAGCAGAACAGGTCCGGCAAGGTCATTAACCGCGGCTTTTCCGACGACACGCTTTGGGTGCGGGCCCGGGTTCCGGGAACTGTGGAAGGGGCGGAGTCCAGATATCTGGTGATCCCCTATCCCTTGCTGGAGCAGGTCAGGCTGTATGTGCGCGATCCCGCCAGCGGGGCCTTGTTGAGCCAGTCCGATCAGTCCCAGCTCCGGGCCCAGCAATCCTTGCTGTATCACTTCTACTTCATGATTTTTCCCCTGCCGGAGGACAGCACGGGCACTTTGGATCTGGTGCTTCAGGTCAAGTCCGCCACTTCATTGCAGGTGCCCCTGGAAGTTTGGTCGGAACAATACCTGGTGCGCTACCAGATCTACGAAACCCTGTTCTGGGGGCTGTATTTTGGTGTCATCCTGGCTCTGGGAGCCTTTAACCTGTTTGTCGCCTGGTCCGTGCGGGATAAGGCCTACCTGTATTATGTGTTCTATCTCGCCTCAATGGCTGGAGTCATGCTGACCTTGTCCGGCCTGGGTTCGGCTTACTTGTGGCCCCAGGATCCCACTTTTCACCGCTATGTGCTGCCCACCTGTACGGCCCTGACGGTGATCTGGGCCTTGCTCTTTACCCGTAAGTTCCTGTACCGGCGCGGCTTTCCCGGCAAGCTCGATGCCACTTTGGCGGTTATCACCGGCTTTGCCCTGGTGTTGATCCTGTACTCCTGGACTGAACCCTTGCAGGGGCTGAAGTGGTCGGGCGTCTTGGGTGGTCTGGTGGTTGTGTTGGTGACAGTGGCCGGCATTCGGGCCTGGTCGGCGGGCGTGGTGATCGCCCGTTACTTTGTCCTGGCCTGGTTGATGTTTGCCGCAGGCGCGGTGGTTTACCTGCTGGCTATCTTCGGGGTTTTGCCAGTCTCCCGTTTTTCCAACCATGCCTTTCAGATCGGCTCGGCCCTGGAAGCGGTGTTCCTGTGCTTTGCCCTGGCCCATCGCATCAAGGAAGAGCGCCAGGAAAAGCTCGATGCCCTCCAGCAGCGCCACCAGGCCGAGCAGCAGGTGCGGGCGCTGGAACGAGAGACCCTGGAATACGCCACCCGGGATCCGGTGACCCGCATGCCCAACGAGGCCCTGTTGCTGGCCCGGCTCCAGGAACTGATCCACGCCGCCTCCCCGGGCCAGTCCTGGGCCCTGGTGATCCTGCACTTTCCCCAGATGAAGGAGCTGTTGTCGTCCCTTGGGCGGGGGCTGTCGGAATCCCTGTTTCGCACCCTGACCCGCCAGCTCAACCTCATCCTGGCGGACAGCCCTTCGGCCACCTTTATCGAGGAGAAACATCGGGCCTATCTGGCCGTTCTGGATTTTGGCTCCCTGGCCCTGATCTGTGAAACCAGCGGGGAAGAGGGCGTGGCGAGCCGGCTGGTGTCGCGCATTATGCGCCATTTCGAATCTCCCATTGATGTCAGCAGTGTGGCGGTCAGCCTGGACCTGTTTGCGGGAATCGCCTGTTATCCCAGCCATGGGGATCGGGCCGACTTGCTGCTGCAGTATGCGGGGGCGGCCAAGGACGAAGGACTGCGCCGGGGAGAGCGGATCTTTATTTACAGCCCTGAGCTGGATGCCTATGGGCGTCGTCGGCTGGCCTTGATGGGCGCCCTGTCCCGGGCAATTGGCGACAATGAGCTGGAGCTTTACCTGCAGCCACAAATGGATTGCAGCGGGCGGGGGCTGGTGGGAGCCGAGATCCTGCTGCGTTGGAATAGCCCTCGCTACGGCCGGGTGTCGCCTGGGGAGTTTATCGAAATTGCGGAAAGCGCCGGACTGATAGGGCCGCTGACCCGCTATGTGGTTCGCCGTTCCCTGGAGTTGCTGCATTCCCTGAACCAGAACGGCCTGCATTTGACCTTGAGTATCAACCTGTCGGTGCAGAACCTGATCGAGCCGGATTTCGTCCGTTTTATTACCACCTGTGCGGAGCATTACCAGGTCAGGCTGTCGGACCTGATCCTGGAAGTAACCGAAACCACCCTGATCGAAAAAGTGGGCACTGTGGTCGACAATCTGGAGCAGTTGAGCGCGGCTGGATGCAGTATCGCCTTGGATGACTTCGGCACGGGGTATTCCTCGCTGGCTTACTTGAGCCGGCTGCCCATCCATGAGCTGAAGATTGACCGCAGCTTTATCAGCCAGATGAAGCAAAACCTGAGCAACCTGCGGATTGTCGAGAACACCATCAAACTGGCCCGGACTCTGCGGATCCAGACTGTCGCCGAGGGCATCGAAGACCGGGAAACCCTGGAGGCGGTCACCCGGATGGGCTGTGACCGGGTACAGGGCTATCACATCAGCCGGCCCATGCCCGCCGCCGAGTTCCGGTATTGGGCCATGCAGGTGGCGGGCTAGAAGCAGCGCTTGGAGCCAGGGAAAGAGAGGGCGTTATGGAGGTTCCTTTTACCTTTGTGGTGAATGCAGGGTCCGGCAGCCAGGATGCGGAGACAGTGCTGGCCGCTATTGAGCGGTTGATTCCCAGGGAGCGCCAGGGCCGCTTCGTGATTATCCGGCCCGGCGATGACCTCCGCCAGTTCCTGGATGATGCTGTGGAGGACTGTCGGCAATCGGGTGGAGTGCTGGTGGCGGCGGGAGGCGACGGCACGGTGAATGCCGTGATCAAACGGATCCTGCCCCTGGGGCTGACGCTGGGGGTGATTCCTTTGGGAACCTTTAATTATTTCGCACGCCAGCATGGCATTCCCCTGGAACTGGACGAGGCCCTGGCCAACCTGCTAACCGCCGAGGCGGTCAAGGTGCCGGTGTGCCAGGTCAACGGCGAGCCCTTTATCGTCAACGTCAGTCTGGGCCTGCATGCCCGCATTATTGCGGCCCGGGAGCGACACACCAAAATCACCGGACGTAACCGCTTTGTGGCAGTGGTCTCTGGCTTGGTGACCGCCTTACAGGAGCAATACAGCCTGCGCGCCCGGTTGGTGCTGGACAAGCGGCCCTTGCACCGTAAGGCGGCCATGGTGCTGGTGGGCAACAATA
>JAJUGC010000002.1 GCA_029268325.1 Gammaproteobacteria bacterium
CTTCGCCAAGTCTGCAGCATGGGCGGCAATCTTGTAGGTGATGATGCCGGTTTTCACATCATCCTTGTTGGGCAGCCCCAAATGCTCTTTCGGCGTTACATAACACAGCATGGCACAACCATACCAGCCAATCATCGCCGCACCGATGCCGGAGGTGATGTGGTCGTACCCCGGGGCGATATCCGTGGTCAAAGGCCCCAAGGTATAAAAGGGAGCCTCATCGCAGCAGGCCAGTTGCTTGTCCATGTTTTCCTTGATCAGGTGCATGGGCACATGCCCCGGCCCTTCAACGATCACCTGCACATCGTGCTTCCAGGCGATTTTGGTCAGCTCGCCCAGGGTTTCCAGTTCCGCGAACTGGGCCGCATCGTTGGCGTCGGCGATACTGCCCGGTCGCAAGCCATCCCCCAGGGAGAAGCTGACGTCGTAGGCCTTCATGATTTCGCAAATTTCCTCGAAATGGGTATAGAGGAAGTTCTCCTGATGGTGGGCCAGGCACCATTTCGCCATGATGGAGCCACCCCGGGACACGATCCCCGTGACCCGATTGGCGGTGAGGGGGACATAGCGCAGCAAGACACCTGCGTGAATGGTGAAATAATCCACCCCCTGCTCCGCTTGCTCAATGAGCGTGTCGCGAAAAATCTCCCAGGTCAGATCCTCGGCCACACCCCCGACCTTCTCCAAAGCCTGGTAAATGGGCACCGTGCCAATCGGTACCGGAGAGTTGCGAATGATCCACTCACGGGTTTCATGAATGTTCTTGCCGGTGGACAGGTCCATGATGGTGTCCGCCCCCCAGCGAATCCCCCAGGTGAGCTTCTCCACCTCTTCCTCAATGGAGCTGGTGATGGCACTGTTGCCAATATTGCCATTGACCTTCACCAGGAAGTTACGACCGATAATCATCGGCTCCAGCTCCGGATGGTTGATATTGGCAGGAATGATGGCGCGGCCCCGGGCGATTTCCTGGCGCACAAACTCCGGCGTGATTTCATCGGGAATAGCCGCCCCGAAGGACTGTCCAGAATGCTGCTGAGCCAAAAGCCCTTGTTCGCGGGCCTCTTGCAGCTTCATGTTCTCGCGGATGGCCACAAACTCCATCTCGGGCGTAATGATGCCTTTGCGGGCATAGTGCATTTGGGTGACATTGGCACCGGCCTTGGCCCGCCGGGGCAGCCGGTGGTGGCCAAACCGCAAGGGATCCAGCGCCGGGTCCCGGAGCCGGCGGCGTGTGAACTCGGAGCTAAATTCGCCGAGTATCTCGGTATCGCCCCGCTCTTCGATCCAGGCCGAACGGATGGGGGCCAGCCCTTTGCGCACATCAATGGCCACCTCCGGGTCGGTGTAAGGGCCCGAGGTGTCATACACCAGCACCGGCGGGTTCGGCTCTCCCCCAAAGGCTGTTGGGGTGTCGGCCAGGGAAATTTCCCGCATGGGCACGCGGATATCCGGACGGCTGCCTGTTACATAAATCTTGCGGGAATTCGGTAAGGGCTGGATGCTATTACGGTCGACCTGGGCTCGATCACGTAAAAAGTCTTCAGAACGGGCATTCATTGCAGTTCCTCCTTCGGTACATAACCGGCTGACGATGCATCAGCCTTCCAAGCCTTGAAGGGGGACCACAGAACCGGGAACTGAGCCAGGCGCGACGCCTCCAAAAGACATGGAGATGCCTGGGCAGTGACGACTCTCGTTGCCTACGCCGGTATTATCCGGATCAGGTCCACGGGTTCCAACAAATGATCTCAGCCGTACCCACAGGCACAGCACCCCGACAAGAATTGCGATGAGTGTAGAGTTGAGACGGGTTATTGTCCATAATGGCGGCACTAAGTGAGCGACCACTGGAGGGGCTCTCCGCCTCCCTTCTCGCGATGACCGAATATGGCTGCCATCAGGTCCAGTAGAGGTTCCGCCATTCCCATGGTGGTGACCTCCCGCCTCTATCTGGCAGTGTTACTTTAGGAAGAAGTGAAGTTATGGCACTGAAACCATCCCTGCTTGCCTTGGCACTGGGTCTGTCCTGGGCATCTGCCCTTCAGGCCGCGGATTTGGTAACCGTCTATCAACATGCCTTGGACTACGACTCCGAACTGGCCGCCGCCCGAGCCACCTATCAAGCCCAGGAAGAAGTCGTCAATGAAGCCCGCTCCGGCCTTTTACCCCAGGTTGGCGCCGGTGCCAGCCTGTCCCGTAACAAACGGGACAGCGACCTGGCGGGTGATAACACCTACAACAGTTTCGGCTACAGTATTGAGCTGACCCAGCCCCTGTTTCGCGCTGATACCTGGTACCGCTACCAGGGCAGCAAGTTCGCCAGCCGCCAGGCTGCGGCGCAGTATGTCCTGGAAGAGCAAAACCTGATCCTGCGCACAGCCGACGCCTACTTTTCCGTGCTCCGTGCCGAAGAGAACCTGGCTACAACCAAAGCGGCGGAAGAGGCCTTCGAGCGCCAGTGGGAACAGGCCAAACAGCGTTTTGACGTAGGCCTGATCGCCATTACCGAAGTTCTCGAAGCCCAGGCACTCTACGACTCTGCCAAGGTCCAGCGTATTGCCGCCGAAGGTGACCTGGCGGTGGCCCTGGAATCCCTGGAGCGTCTGACCGGACAAAGCTTTCCGATCCTGGGCAAGCTGCGGGAGGATTTCCCTGTAGTCCACCCGGAACCCAACTCCCCGGATGAATGGGTCGATACGGCCCTGCAACAAAACCTGGAAATCCAGTCGGCCACCTTTGCGGTCGACGTGGCCCAGCAACAGCTGCGGACCAACCGTTCCCTGCACTATCCAACCCTGGATGCCTTTGCCAGCTACAGCGATGTCGACATCAGCGGCAGCTCCCGGTCGGCCGTCTTTAATGCCAGTAGCCAGAATGAGTTTTCTATTGGCCTGCAGCTCAATGTCCCCCTTTATACCGGGGGCGGCACCCAGGCAGGCGTCCGTCGGGCCCGTTTTGAGGTAGAGCGGGCGGAGCAGACCCTGACGACCGTGCGCCGCAATACCACCCTGAATATCCGTAGCCTGATGCGCACGCTGAACACCAACATCGAGTCCATCCAGGCGCGCAAACAAGCGATCCGCTCCGCGGAAAGTGCCCTGGAAGCCACCCGTGCCGGCTATCAGGTGGGAACCCGGAATATCGTGGAAGTGCTGGACGCAGAACGTCTGTACTACGAAACCCTGCGAGACTACGCCAATTCCCGTTTCGATTACGTGCTGAACAGCTTAAGGCTCAAGCAGGCGGCGGGCATCCTGACCCCTGGCGATCTTGAGCAGTTGAACCGTTGGCTGGTGGAAACGAGAAGCTAACAGAGCGCTTCCTGCACCTGCTTGCCCTCCTCTCCCCATGCTCCAGGCGGGAGAGGGGCAGGCGGCAGCCCCCAAAGCAGAACTAGCCGTTACAACTGCCCGGCCACCAAGGCCACCAGCCGATCCAGCGCCCCCCGATTACGATCCACCACAGCTTGGGCACAACCGCCGATCCGCGCCCGTAGTTCCCGATCTTCCGCCAGCTCCTGCAAGCGTTCATAGAGATTCTCTGCCGACCCGACATAGATCAGCCCGCCCTCTGCCGACAGCTGGTTACAGATTTCCTGAAAGTTGAACACATGCGGCCCCATCAGCACCGGCAGTCCAAGGCTTGCCGGCTCCAGTGGATTATGACCACCCCGCTCAATGAGACTGCCACCCACAAAGGCGGCATCCGCAGCAGCGAAGAAGATCATCATCTCGCCCATGGTATCCCCCACCAAAACCTGGGTGGCACTGGTCACCGGTTCACCTGAGCTGCGTCGAGCCACAACAAAGCCCTGCTTTTTCACCAGCTCCGCCACCGCCGAGAACCGTTCGGGATGACGTGGCACCAGAATCAGCAGGGCCTCTGGATGACGCTGGCGAAGCCGCTGATGTGCCTGTAGCAGTAGTTCATCCTCCCCATCATGGGTACTGGCTGCCACCCAGACAAAGTGTGCCCCCCAACCTTGCTTGAGCGCCTGCCCTTCTGCTAGGTGCTCCGCCTTGGGCTGCATATCGAACTTGATACTGCCGGTGACCTGGACCTGCTCTTCCGCCAGCCCTAGTGACCGGAACCGCTCGGCGTCCGCCGGACCTTGTGCCGCAACCAAGCTCAGATTTTGCAGCATGGGCCGGGCTAGAAACCTGACTTTTTGGTACCCCCTTGCCGAGCGCTCAGACAAACGGGCATTGGCCAGCACCACCGGCGCACCACTCCCTCGAGCGTAATGTAAGGTGTTCGGCCACAACTCGGTTTCCATCACCACCAACAGTCGGGGCTGCAGGCGGCGCAAAAACCGTTTTACTGCACCAGGCGTGTCGTAAGGGGCATAGACATGATCCACCGAGTCGCCCAGCATGGCCCGTACCCGGTCCGAGCCTGTCGGTGTCATGGTGGTCACCATCATCGGCAGTTGCGGAAACTGCTGTTGCAGGGCCTTGATCATGGGCACGGCGGCAATGGTCTCCCCCACAGAGACGGCGTGAACCCAAATTCCCTGCTGCCGGTGAGGTGCAACCTGCACAAAACCGAACCGTTCCTGCCAGCGTTTGGCATAGGCCGGCGCTTTCCAGGCCCGGTACAGCAGGCGCAAAAGAATGAGGGGCATCAGCAGGTAAAATAACAGGCTATAAAAAATACGGGCCATGGGTGATCTGATTCACTTAATTGACAATGAACGAATTTCGGGAGTTTAACGGAATTTGGGTTCCAAGACTGCCCCCGCTATAATTGCCGCCGTTCTAGTCGGATCGAAACGGTCCTTTGCCAGCACGACGTCCTTTGCCGTTGTCCCTGTCAGGTTCGGACGGTCCCCTGCTTCACATAGGTAACTGGCAGTTATGACAGATTTAGTAACCACCGACGTAGTCGTCATCGGCGGCGGCGTCGCCGGCCTCTGGCTCAACTATCGCTTGCATCGCGCTGGATACAGCACAATCCTGCTTGAGAAAGACAGCCTCGGTGGGGGCCAGACCATTCGCTCCCAAGGCATCATCCATGGCGGCACCAAATACGCCCTTAATGGTGCCTTGACCACCGCCGCCAATGCCATTGCCGATATGCCCGCCCGCTGGCGTGCCTGCCTTGAAGGCCAAGGCGATGTTGACCTCAGTTCTGCCCGGATTTTGTCCGAGCACCATTTCATGTGGTCCAAGGCCCAGCTGGCTTCCAAGCTGACTACCTTCTTTGCCAGCAAGGCAGTCCGCGGCCGGATTGAGTCCCTCAAGGAAAACGAGCGTCCCGAAGCCTTTCGGGACCGCCGCTTCAAAGGCACTCTCTATGCTCTTAACGAGTTGGTGCTGGATGTCCCCAGCGTAGTGTCTGCCCTGGCAGAGCCCTTCCACGACGGCATTTACCAGTTGGATTGCAGCCAACCCGGCGTGATTGATTTCGATGGCGAGCGCATCAGGGGCATCAACATCAACGGCAAGCGCCGTAGTGTCCGTATCGAAGCGCAGTGCTACGTTTTGACGGCAGGTGAAGGTAACGAAGCCCTACTGCATGGTTCCGGCCTGCCGGGTCCCGCCATGCAACGCCGTCCCTTGCACATGGTCATGGTCAAACATGACTACCCCCACCCGATTTTTGCCCACTGTATCGGCACGGGTTCCAAGCCGCTGCTGACCATTACCAGCCACCCGGCCGAAGACGGCAAGTTCGTCTGGTACCTGGGCGGCAATCTGGCAGAAACCGGGGTTGAACTGGCCGGCAAGGAGCAGGTGCAAAAAGCCCAAGAGCTGGTAGCAGAGCTTCTTCCCTGGGTCGATCTGGGACAGGCCCAATGGGCCAGCTTTTTCATTAACCGGGCTGAGCCGCGCCAATCCAACCTGTTGCGTCCCGACAATGCCTTTCTGGCCCGAACTGCCAACACCCTGGTCTGCTGGCCGACCAAACTCGCGCTATCACCGGCACTCTCCGACGAGGTACTGGAGGACCTGCAGAAGCAGGGGATCACTCCTAAAGCCCATACGGACTACAGTCTTCTGGCAGGGCTCCCCCACCCCAAAGTCAGCCTCCCCGTTTGGGAGCAGATGTTCAGCTAAGGACGCCTTATGAAACGATTTCCTGTTGCAAATACCGGTGTAGAAATCTCAGCCATCGGTTTGGGCACAGTCAAACTGGGACGGGACCAAGGCGTAAAGTACCCCCAGGGTTTCCAGATTCCGGACGATGCCCAGGCTACCCAGCTCCTGACCCTGGCCCGCGACCTGGGCATCAACCTGATCGATACGGCCCCCGCCTATGGCCGCAGCGAGGAACGCCTTGGCCCCTTACTAAGAGGACAACGGTCAGACTGGGTGATTTGCACCAAAGTGGGGGAAGAGTTTGAAAATGGACAATCCCATTTCGACTTTTCGCCGGAGCATGTCCGCTTTAGTCTGGAACGCAGCCTGAAGCGGCTGGAAACCGACTACTTGGATATTGTGCTGGTACATTCCGACGGCAATGATATGGAAATCATCCAACGCATGGGAACGCTGGAAGCCCTTGCCGAAGCCAAGCAGAGAGGGATGGTTCGCGCCATTGGCATGTCCACCAAAACCGTGGACGGCGGCATCGAAACTCTACGGCATGCCGATTTGGTGATGGCCACCTATAACCTGAATCACCGGGAAGAAGAGCCGGTTCTGGATTTCGCCCATGACCAGGGCAAGGCAGTGCTGATCAAGAAGGCTCTGGCCAGTGGGCATCTGTGCCTGCAAGACCAGGGCGACCCGGTACAGGTCAGCATGGACTTTATCTTCCGCCATCCCGGAGTCACCAGCACCATCGTGGGCACCATTAATCCGGACCACCTACGCCACAATGTAGCGGCGGTGGAACAGGCGGTGGCCCGTTATCGCTAATTAGCGCCCTCTGGTTCCACCAAGACTCCAGTGGGCCTGCGCTTAAGCGTTCGGCCCACCTGCCCGCAAGCTGTTCGCCAAGACGATGATCTTGGTTATTTTTCCCGAATCTTATTCACAATCGCCGTGGTGGAGCAGTTATCCAGGAAGTCCAGCACGGCGACTTTACCGCCATAACCCTGCACGATCTCCCAGCCCACTACCTGGTCAACACTGTAGTCGCCGCCCTTCACCAATACGTCAGGCTTGAACAGCTCCAGCAAACGCTCGGGGGTGTCGTCCTCAAAGTAGGTGACCCAGTCCACCGCTTCCAGCCCCGCCAGCACGGCCATCCGCTGCTCAACCGGGTTGATGGGACGCCCGGGCCCTTTCAGGCGGGTCACCGAAGCATCACTGTTGATCGCTACCACCAAGCGGTCGCCCAGTTTTCTGGCCTGCTCCAGATACCCTACATGGCCGGCATGGATGATATCGAAGCAGCCGTTGGTGAAGACGATTTTCTCACCCTGGGCACGGGCATCCTGCAGCGCCACGAGCAACTGTTCTTCACTCATCACGCCACGTTCTACTCCCTGCTCACGCTGCACCGCACGGCGCAGCTCAGGACCACTGACGGTCGCGGTTCCCAATTTGCCCACCACGATTCCAGCGGCCATATTGGCCAGCGCCACCGCCTGCTCAAGAGGGCTACCTGCCGCTAAAGCAGCGGCCAGCACGGAAATGACCGTATCGCCAGCGCCTGTGACATCAAACACTTCCCGGGCCCGGGCCGGCAGGTGCAATTCCGATTGCCCGGCCCGCAGCAGGGTCATCCCGTGTTCACTACGGGTCACCAGCAGGGCATCCAGCTCCAGATCACGCAGCAGTTGCTGACCTTTTTCCACCAGCTCCCGTTCATTGCGGCATGCTCCCACCACTGCCTCAAACTCGGCCAGGTTGGGCGTAATCAGGGTGGCTCCCCGGTACTTGGTAAAGTCCCGGCCTTTGGGATCGACCAGGACCGGCACGCCCTGCTGTCGCGCCAGTTGGATCAGGGCTTGGGGATCACGTAGCGCCCCTTTGCCATAATCGGACAGCACCACAGTGCCAGCCAATGGCAACTGCTTCTCAAACAGGCTTACCAGCGGACTCAAGTCGATACTCTCGAAGCTCTCCTCAAAGTCCAACCGCATCAATTGCTGATGGCGACTGATCACCCGCAGCTTGGTAATGGTGGGTACCGACTCTTCTTTCTGAAAAAGCGGCAAAATGCCCGCCGACTCAAGGCGCAACTGAAGCGCCTCAGCCTGTTCATCCGCCCCCGTCAGACCGATGACGACAGCCGCTGACCCCAGGGCCGCTGCGTTCAAGGCCACGTTAGCCGCCCCCCCGGGCCGGTCTTCCAACTGTTCGACCTTAACCACTGGCACCGGCGCTTCCGGAGAGATACGATGCGTCCCTCCGTGCCAGTATCGATCCAGCATGACATCACCAACCACCAGTACACGGCTTTGATTGAAGGCGGGAACCTGTAGCAGCATGGGTTTATCCTGTTGCTTGTTCGTTAGGAGAGAAAATGAGGCGAGCATGATATCATGGCTTGCCTAGATGTTGCGCATGTCAGCCCTATGATCAATGTCGTCAATTAAAGACTAATAAGCCCGACTTTTGCCGATCCGATGATGACCAACCAGCCAAGCCCGATCCCGTTAGATTTATCCAATGCCGTCATGATCGGCAGCGGAACCGAGCGGGATTGCTTTCAACATCCCGACAACCCCGGGCTTTGCATCAAAGTCAACAACGGCAAGGTTCTGCCCAACAAAAAACAGCAGGCCAAGCAGAATCAGATCGAATACAGCTATTACCAGCGCCTGCAAAAACGGCATCAGCAACCGACGGTTATTCCCCAATGTTATGGCTGGATAGAAACGAGCCAAGGCCCAGGGCTGGTGTTCGACTTAATCTTGAATGAAGACGGCTCAGCCGCCCCTCGCCTCCTTAGCGCGCTGGATGACAACATGCTTTCTGTTGCCCACGCCAAACAGCTGCTTTCTGAATTAAAGCAGCAAATGCTGCAGGAACAGATCATCCCCAGCGACCTTCATCCTGACAACATCCTTGTCCAGCAGACTGGAGCCTTGTTCCGGCTGGTTCTCGTCGACGGGATTGGCAACCGAAATGTCTTCAAGTTTGCAGAAATGATTCCTGCTCTGGGGCGGATGAAGATCAAGCGCCACTGGGCGCGCCTGATGAATCGCCTACACCAAAAACGGCCTGCTTACTTCCCCACCCCTACCGAGGCTTGAAAGGGCGATTCTCCCGACAGTTGGAGCTACTCCTCAATACCGATTAGAATAAGCTCCTTATTCACCCCTCTGGCTCTGACCCTTTCTATATATCGTGAGCACCAAAAACAACTCTACCAGCCTGTCCCAGTTCAGGCACCCTCGATACTGGCCCCTCTGGATCGGCATGGCTTGCCTTTGGCTGATCTCCTGGCTTCCCCACCGAGTCAAGCTATGGCTGGGCAGTTTTCTTGGAACCCTTGCCTATTATTTACTGAGGCGGCGGCGTCATATTACGGAAACGAACATTCGCCTGTGCTTCCCAGAGCTTAGTGCCCGGGAACAGCAGTCCCTTGTGAAGAAGGCCTTCCGCTCCAATGCCATTGGCTATCTGGAAGCGGTCACCGCCTGGTTCCGAAATCCGGAGATTTTCCGCAAGTACACCCACGTGCACGGCTTTGAAAACCTGGAAGCCGCCTTACGTCGTGGCAAAGGAGTAATCCTACTGGGCGGCCACTACAGCACCCTGGATCTTGGCGGCGCCCTCTACTCCCTGTTTGCCGAAGCGGACGTGATGCAACGCAACCATGATAACCCCTTGTTCAACGCTATCATGACCCGCTCCCGCCAGCGTTTTTATGGCACGGTCCTGAACCGGGATGACCTTCGAGGGCTGATTCGCTGCCTCAAGGCAAACCGAGTGGTCTGGTATGCCTCCGATCAGGATTACGGGCGCAAAAACAGTGTGTTTGCCCCTTTCTTCGGTATACCTGCGGCCACCATCACCGCCACCGCACGTATTGCCCAAAAAACCGGCGCTGCGGTCGTACCCTTCAGCCATTTCCGCAGCGAGGATGGCCGGCACTACGACCTTTATTTTGAACCCATGTTGGAAGACTACCCCAGCGGCGATGAGGTAGCAGATGCTGCCCGCACGAACCTGTGTATTGAAAACGCAATCCGCCGCCATCCTGACCAGTACCTCTGGATGCATCGCCGCTTCAAGAGCGAACCCGACGGAAAAAACCGCCGTAAGTATGGCCCCAAGGAATCACCAAAGCTTTAGGGCTTTTAAACTACAAGCTGAAAGCTCTTAGTTCGTACAGCTATGCTTTGAGCCAATCACTATTCAGAGAGCAGCCCAATGAATGTCTTGCAAGTCAGCGACACGCTAAAACCCTTTCTGGGCGAGTCCCCCTTCGAGACAATTGCAACGCTGGAAGGAGCGACCGTTCGGGACAAAGAGGGGCGACGCACCTTCAAGACCCGCCTGGGTGACAAAAATTATTTTGTAAAATACCACCGGGGTATCGGCTGGAAAGAAATCACCAAAGAGTTGACCCAGCTTAGGTTACCCATTGTCAGCGCCTATAATGAATACCGGGCGGTGAAAGCTTTGCAGCAACTCGGCATTCACACCACCAACCCGGTAGCGATTGGCGTTCGTGGCGCAAATCCCGCCAGCCGTGAGTCATTTTTGGTGACTGATGCTCTTGAAGACACCATCACCCTGGAAGAGCTCACTGCCAGTTGGAGCACACAAAAGCCAACACTGGAATTCAAGCGGGCACTCATCAAGGAAGTTGCACGCATTGCCAGGGTTCTCCGTGGAAATGGCATCAACCACCGTGATTTTTACCTGTGCCATTTTCGAATTGATGCCGAGACTGCCCGCAAACAAGACTGCGGCAACCTGAAGCTTTATTTGATGGACTTGCACCGGGCCCAGATGCGCCGGCAAGTGCCGAAAAGATGGCTGATCAAGGATCTGGGAGCCCTGCTATTTTCCGCAGCGGATATCGGCCTGAGCCGATCTGATATACTGCGCTTCGTCGCCCATTACACACAGCGTTCTCCCAGCAAGGAATTGCGAGAAAATGGCGCGCTCTGGAATGCCGTTTACCGCCGTGCCGACAAGTTTTACCGGCGTGACTGGAAGCGGCCGATGCAACCAATACGCTTTAGTTAAAGGCATTCCCATGAACATTTGTATGGTAACAACGGATTATTTGCCCAATATTGGAGGGGTGGCTGCACATGTATTCAACCTGAGTCGAGCCCTAACTGAGTTAGGTCATACGATTTCCGTAGTTAACCCAGTATCAGATACAGACGAATCTATCAAACAAAGCTTCGAGCATGGCTTCACTGTATACCGAGTAGGAGTGAATCCAAACAGATGGCAATATCGCAATAAGATTATTCGAAAAATGCTTCTCAGCAATGCAGCTTTGAGAGGTATCAAACAGGCACAAAAGGATAATGGCAAGCTGGACATACTGCACCAGCACGACTACCAGGATACAACCTACGCAGCTGCCAAGTTTGCCACAGACATCCCCTGGGTTTGGACTAATCATACTGCGCGTTTTCTACGCGATTGCCATCGCCGGCTAAAAACGAAATTTATTGCAAGAGTCTACAGCAGGACTGCCGGCATCATCACGGCAAGTAAAGAACGCGAGACACAAAGCCGGCTAGTCTTTCCTTCCAAGCCGGTGACATACATTCCTAATGGTGTAGATACTTCAGTGTTTACTCCTCGCAGAGAGTCAAAGCGTGCCGCCTACGGCCTGGACGAAAATGACCTTGTTGTTCTGTGCCCGAGCAGGATGACGGAGAAAAAAGGCGTTATTTATCTGGCACAAGCTGTGGAAGAAGTCAGCCAAAGCACGCCAGACATTTCTTGGAAGTTTGTCTTCCTAGGCAGTTCAAGTTCCGTAAATACAAATGCCGAGTACATATCAGAAATAAAAGCCATATTATCTCCATTTGAAAACTCTGGCGCTGTACGTTACTTGGGAAATATACCACTTGAGCAGATGCCGGAGATTAATCGGCTAGCCGACATCATCATGATGCCTTCGCTCATGGAAGCCGTAAGCCTGTCCGCCCTGGAAGGGATGGCCACTGGCTGTGCAATGATTGTCTCGAACATTGGCGGGCTTCCAGAAATTGTTATTCATGAAGAAACCGGACTTTTAGTTCCTCCTCAGGATGCACGCGCCATATCTCAAGCACTCATCCGGCTAGCGAAAGAACCAAATCTTAGAAAAAAATTAGCGGAAAATGCCCAAGAACTGGCACAGACTCAATATGATTGGAAACAAATTGCAGCTAGAACCGTTAATTTTTATCAATCAGTTTCCCCATTAGCTCTTTCATAATGCTCTCTATTCGCTGCAGCTAACTATATAGATCAGCTTTCTGAATACGACGGAGTCAATCCACCAATTACAAAACCACTTAGAGTCTCAGCGAGCGTTTTCTAGTCGAAGTCCGACTTACCGATGACTCATCGGGCTTCGACATTTTCCACGAGACAGCCAAACAATCTGGAAGCCCTCCTCTTCTGAGCAGAAACTATCAGTCTGAGACGATCTGGTATACTGCACTTTCTAGCCCATACACTCAGCGTTCTCCTCCAAGAAACTCCGAGAAAATAGAGCGAAACCCGGAAACATGACGTCTCAGGCACCGCAACATATATGAGCTCCAACTAAACTGACTCTGTCAGTTAGCGAATCATCAAGATAGGGTCTAGTTTTTAATGAAAATTATGGTTACTGGTGGTGCCGGCTTTATAGGCTCTGCAGTCGTACGGCACATCATCAAAGAGACAAATGACAGCGTTGTTAATCTGGACAAGCTGACCTACGCGGGGAACCTGGAGTCGCTGGCGGAAATCAGCACCAGTGACCGCTATTGTTTCGAACAGGCAGATATCTGCAACCGGGCCAAGGTGGATAGCATTCTTCGGGAGCACCAGCCTGATGCGGTCATGCATCTGGCTGCCGAAAGCCATGTTGACCGCTCCATTGATGGCCCTGCGGTTTTCATTGAAACGAACATTGTCGGAACCTACACCCTGCTGGAAGCCTGCCGGGAGTACTGGGGAGCGCTGGATTCAAACCGCAAGCAATCCTTCCGGTTCCACCACGTCTCGACCGATGAAGTCTATGGCGATCTCGCCGATTCCGGGGCATTTTTCACCGAAGAAACCCCTTATTCGCCAAGCTCGCCCTACTCTGCCAGCAAGGCCAGCTCCGATCATCTGGTCCGGGCCTGGCATCGTACCTATGGCCTGCCCGTCATCGTTACCAACTGCTCCAATAACTACGGCCCTTACCATTTCCCGGAAAAACTGATTCCATTGATGATTCTCAATGCCCTGGAGGGTAAGCCCCTCCCTGTATACGGAAACGGCGATCAGATACGGGACTGGCTCTACGTGGAAGACCATGCACGGGCACTTTACCGGGTGATCACCACTGGCGTCGTCGGAGAAACCTACAACATTGGCGGACACAACGAGAAGCGCAATATCGAAGTCGTGGATACCATCTGCAAACTGCTGGAAGAACTGGCGCCGAATAAGCCTGCGGCTGTCCAGCACTATCGGGACCTCATTACCTTTGTCACCGATCGCCCGGGTCATGACGCTCGTTATGCCATCGATGCCAGCAAAATCAAAAGGGAGCTGGGCTGGGCGCCCCAGGAAACCTTTGAGTCCGGTATCCGGAAAACCGTTTGCTGGTACCTGCAAAATCTTGAATGGTGCCGCCGGGTCCAGGATGGCAGTTATCAACGTGAACGTCTGGGCATCCTGCCAGCGGAAGAGGTGACGCGATGAAAGGCATTGTTCTCGCCGGTGGGTCCGGAACGCGGCTTTACCCGATTACCAAGGGAATTTCAAAGCAGCTCCTGCCGATCTACGACAAGCCGATGATTTACTATCCCTTGTCGGTTCTGATGCTCGCAGGCATTCGAGACATCCTCATTATCAGTACGCCCGAAGACATCGGTGCTTTTCAGCGCCTGCTCGAGGACGGCAGCCAATTTGGCATCAACCTCAGCTATGCCGTTCAACCCAGCCCCGATGGCTTGGCACAAGCCTTCATCATCGGCGAGGAGTTTATCGGCAATGACCGGGTATGCCTGATCCTGGGCGACAATATTTTTTACGGTCAAGGCTTTACGCCCACGTTACGCGCAGCGGCAGCCCAGCCAACGGGGGCCACTGTCTTTGGGTATAAAGTCAAAGACCCGGAACGCTTTGGCGTTGTGGAATTCGATAGCCAAAGAAGAGCCATCAGTATTGAAGAAAAACCGTCTAACCCCAAATCCAGCTACGCCGTTACCGGCCTGTATTTCTACGACAACCGGGTAATCGAGATTGCAAAATCCATCAAGCCGTCCGCACGTGGAGAACTGGAAATCACCAGCGTCAACCAAGCCTATCTGGAAAGAGGGGAATTAAACGTCAAACTGCTGGGCCGCGGCTTTGCCTGGCTCGACACGGGCACCCACGAGAGCTTGCTGGAAGCCGGGCACTTTGTGGAAACCATCGAAAAGCGCCAGGGACTGAAGGTTGCCTGCTTGGAAGAGATCGCTTTTTACAATGGTTGGCTCCGGGCAGAACAGCTCATCGTCCAGGCCAAACAGTTGGAAAAAAGCGGCTATGGCCAATATCTCCTGCAAATTGCAGGGGAAGCGAAGGCTTAACCGGACGTCGTTAAACAACAGTGCCTGTGGTGGAGCCCTCCAAGCCAACCTCAGCACTCATACAGGGCTCTGCACTCGGTAGAAGTGTTATGAAACAAGGCAAAATTCTTCATATCGTTGGCTGGGACAAAAAGTTTGTCCTGCCATTCATGAGCTTAATTCACAAACACTTCGATGACGGCCGACATCAGTTCATCGTCTATGGACTGGTTGAACAGCATGAAATGCCCGCCACCGTGGATGCCGTTGTCTATCGTCGCCTGCAAAAGCATATATATGGCTTATCCAAGGCAATGTATCAGGCCGAGAAGATTATTATTCATGGCCTGTCCAGCAGTCATCTACGATACATTCTCTCTCTACAGCCTTGGCTGCTAAAAAAATGCTACTGGGTCATTTGGGGAGGCGATCTTTATGCTCACCTGGCACCCAACCAGAACAGCAAGTGGAAGAAAGACGAATTTTTCCGACATCGAGTTATCAAACGCCTCGGTCACTTGATCACCTATGTCGAAGGCGATGTAGAGCTGGCTCGCCAATGGTATGGTGCCATAGGCCAATACCATGAATGCCTGATGTATCCGAGTAACATCTATCAGGAACATCTGCTCCCCGCGCGACCGGATACCGACCGTTGCATCAACCTGCTGCTGGGTAACTCCGCCTATCCCTCGAACAACCATCTAGAAATTTTGGAGCGGTTGTTGCCTTTTCGAGATCAGAACATCGCGATCTACACTCCCTTATCATATGGCAAAAAAGATTATGCCGCCAAAGTCATTGCGACGGGCCACCAGTTGTTTGGAGATAAATTCAAGCCTTTGACCGAGTTCATGCCTCTTGAACAATACCTCGCCTTGCTTAGCACTATCGATATTGCCATTTTCAATCACAACCGCCAGCAAGGGATGGGCAACCTAATCAATCTTTTGGGGCTAGGCAAAAAAGTTTACCTGCGCAGTGACGTTACGCCCTGGAAACTGTTCGAGCGCCTCGGGATTCAGATCTATGACACTGCACGCCTGGATTTATCCCCCATTGCTCCGGCTATTCGGGACCGTAACCAGACACTCATTCGGCAGCATTTTTCTGAGGAGCGACTCGTCGCCCAGTTAAAGGCAATATTTGAGAGCTAACTATGGCGTATTATTCCGATGCGGAACTTCAACAATTAGGTTTCAAGCATCTTGGCAAGAACGTCAAAATCAGCACCAAGGCCAGCATCTACAATGCAGATCAGATCGAGATTGGCGACCACTCGCGCATTGATGATTTCTGTGTCATTTCCGGGAAAGTGACCATCGGCAAACATGTGCACCTTGCGCCCTTCTGCCTGGTGGCAGGAGGAGAAAAAGGCATCCGGATCGATGACTTTGCCGGCATGGCGTATCATGCCCAAATTTTTAGCCAGTCCGATGATTACAGTGGACGCACTCTGACCAATCCGACAATTCCTGCCCGATACAAAGCAGAAAAAAAAGCCTCCTCCGCCTTAGGGCGTCATGTCATTGTCGGTGCCGGTTCAATCATCTTTCCGGGGGTGGAAATAGCCGAAGGCTGCGCGGTCGGGGCGATGACCCTGGTTACTCACAGTACCCAGCCGTGGGGAATTTATGTAGGCAACCCAGCTCGGCGCATTAAAGACCGTAAACAGGATTTGCTCCAACTCGAAGCCCAGTTTCTTCAGGACACCGCCCATGATTCCCTTTAACAAGCCTCCTTATACCGGCCACGAAGACCAATATGTACTCGCGGCCATGCGCAGCGAGAAGATCTCCGGCGATGGTCCGTTCAGCAAACGCTGCCAGCAATGGTTCGAACAGCAACTGGGCTGCAATAGGACGTTGTTGACCCCATCCTGTACCCATGCATTGGAAATGGCAGCACTGCTGATCGATATCCAGCCGGGCGACGAAGTGATCATGCCTAGCTACACCTTCGTCAGCACGGCCAATGCCTTCGTCTTACGGGGCGCCACTATCGTGTTCGTAGATATCCGCCCGGACACCATGAATATTGATGAACGCCTCATCGAAGCCGCCATTACAGATAAAACCAAAGCGATTGTCCCGGTCCATTACGCTGGAGTGGCTTGTGAAATGGACAGCATCATGGATATCGCAACTCGTCACCAACTCTGGGTCATCGAAGATGCCGCCCAGGGCATGATGTCCACCTACAAGGGACGCCCACTCGGTACCATTGGTCACCTCGGCGCCTATAGCTTTCATGAAACCAAGAACTATACCAGTGGCGAAGAGTGCGGCTTGCTGCTCATCAATGACGAGCGATTCGCCCAGCGCGCCGAGATCATCCGGGAGAAAGGCACCAATCGCAGCCAATTTTTCCGGGGCATGGTGGACAAATACAGCTGGGTCGATGTGGGCAGCAGTTATCTTCCCAGCGATCTGCAGGCAGCGTTCCTCTGGGGTCAGTTGGAGCGGGCAGATGACATTAACCGGAATCGTTTGAACACCTGGGCCGTTTATCGCAATGGTCTGCAAACCTTGGCGGAATCAGGCCGGATCGAACTACCGACCATTCCGCCGGAATGTGAACACAACGCCCATATGCTCTATTTAAAAGTCCGGGATTTACACGAGCGCACCCGACTGCTGGACCACCTGAAACAACGGAAAATCCTGGCAGTCTTCCATTACGTTCCCTTGCATAGCTCCCAAGCCGGCAGCCGCTTCGCCCGCTTCCACGGAGCAGATTGCTACACCACCCAGGAAAGCGAGCGGCTAATTCGTTTGCCGATGTGGTACGGCATGCCTTCGGAAACGGCACACCACGTCATACAGCAAGTACGATCTTACTGGGAGTAGTCCCACTTGCTAAAACCCTTTACAGCCTGCTGAGGGCGGCTGTAAAGGTCAACACACTCCCTCACCGTTCAGCGCGCTTTATGATTAGCTGCGTCCTTTGGCTATTGATTAAGCGGCGCCTACCAAACATAGGACCGCTGGATAGCCATACCGGCCCAAGCCTTTTGAAGTAGAAGTAGTATCCACATGAGCAGTAACCAAGACCAGCAATCCTACCGCCAAGCTTGTAACAACCGCCTTCATGGCGGTTCCTCATGGCATTCATCTTGTCGAAGAATCCGCCAGCGCCAGTGCTCTCACATTTAAAGACTCTGCTCCTTTCTCAAAAAACGTAGGCACCCCGCACCTCTTATTGGCTTTCATACAACAGCTGGAATAATGAGTCAGTGAAAAAAATAGCTATTCTTCAATCCAATTACATTCCTTGGAATGGGGTATTTTGATCTCATCAATTCAGTGGACGAATTTGTTCTGTATGATGACATGCAGTACACGAAAAATGACTGGAGGAATCGAAACAAGATTAAAACTCCCCAAGGCGTCCAATGGCTTACGATCCCGGTTACTCGTAAAAGTCTGGGTCAGAAGATCAAGGATACTCAAGTGTCCGATCCCAGCTGGCGAAACAAGCACTGGAAAACGATCTGTCAAAACTATGGGAAGGCCAAGTACTTCTCGACTTATGCGCCACTGTTTGAGTCGCTGTACCTGAATGACTCCAGCCCTTATCTGTCAGAAATCAACAAAAACTTCATTTTAGCTATCAATAGCATGCTGGGTATCCATACGCGGATACGCCACTCGAGTGAATTTACTCTTGCAGAAGGAAAAACTCAGCGGTTGGTTGATATCTGCCGGGCTCTGGATGCCAATGAATATCTTAGTGGCCCGGCCGCAAAAGATTATCTCGACGAAGGACTGTTCTTACAGGCAGGAATCACGGTCAAATGGATGAATTACAACGGCTACCCCGAGTACAACCAGTTTCATTCCCCCTTTGAACATGGCGTGACGGTTTTAGATCTCATTTGTAATGAGGGCGTCAATGCATCCCATTTTATGAAGAGTTTTAACCATCAAGGA
>JAJUGC010000003.1 GCA_029268325.1 Gammaproteobacteria bacterium
ATCGCCAGAAGCTCAACCAGGACAAGATCCAGGCCCTGTGGGCCAACCACAAGCGGCTGATCTACAACCAGGCCAGCTTTGATTTTATGGAGGAGTTCGTCGGCTAGTAAGCCTCGGGTTTGCCGGTTCCTTGAGCTGGCAGACCCGCGACGTATATACTTAATTGTATATACAACTTTGAGGACATCTCTCCATGGCAATTGCACGTGTCTTCAAGTCGGGCAATAGTCAGGCGGTCCGGCTGCCCAAGGAGTTCCGGCTCGAGAGTTCAGAAGTGGAGATTTTTCGGCGCGGCGATGAAATCATCCTGCGGGAGATCCCCCGAACTGGCGCGGAGATTTTCGATCTGCTCACGGAGCTGCCGGACGATTTCATGAGCGAAGGCCGCCAGGATACGCCACCTCAGGGACGGGAAGCCTTATGAGTGGCCCGCGGTATCTTCTGGATACCAACATCTGCATTTATATCGCCAAGCATCGCCCTGCCCATGTGCGTGCTCGCTTTGCCCAGGTGGCGCCAAGCGATCTGGCCATGTCCGCCATCACCTATGGCGAACTTCGCCACGGGGCGGAAAAAAGCCAGGCCAGGGAAAAGGCATTGCAGGTCATCGATCAGTTGAAAGGGGCGATTCAGGTTCTGGAACTCAGTCCAGCCGCGGGAGACCAATATGGCCGGATTCGGGCGTTCTTGGAAAAATGGGGCACGCCCATTGGCAATAACGACCTCTGGATAGCCGCCCACGCCCTTGCGCTGGGCTGCACATTAGTCACTAACAATGTCAGAGAGTTTGAACGCATTCCTTCGCTTTCTTTGGAGAACTGGGTAGAGGAATAACTGTCATGGATGCGCCCAAATGGTTGGCGGACGAGCCGGTCATCCAACAGATTCTGATCCGGTTTCTGGATCGGCTCGACAAACGAAAGGAAGATAGTACTGCCAATAAACTCCAATCCATCCAGTTGACTCCAAAGGATTTCCCGGAACTGTTTTTCCCCACAGGACAGAATGATCCACAGCAGACCTGGAACTTGTTGTGGGAGCTGGATACACAACAGTTGCTTCGAGTCGTTCCGAATCCAAAGATAAAACTTTCGGATCCGGAATACTTGAATGCCAAGGTTCATCTGCTTCCGGAAAAAGCTCCTGTTCTCCGGCGCTGGTTTAACCGTCCTCACCCCCATGACCGCAAGCATCAATGGCACGAACTGGTACAACTTTATGCAGACCGCTTTCCCGGATCCACTGAACTGCTTGCAGCCAAACCGCTAGAACAAGCTGGGCTGACCACCGAAGATATCTTGCAGGGCTTGGCGAAGGTTGGAGAACATCTCGATCAGGATCTCTACCTCAGCCAGATTAGTGCTATCTGTTTTAGGGGCGACTCCAAGTTTTTAAACGACCGGGGTGAACTGATTGAAAGCCTTTATCCAGGCTATCTCACCCGGATTCGTCAGCGCCCCGTATTGTTACAAGTCGCACTCTGTAGCTCTCCACAAGGAATCCTGTTGATCGAAAACGAAGACTGTTTTCTGCAGGCCATGCAGGGCCGCTACCCTCACATGGAAAACCGGATTCTGGTTTTCGCCTCCGGCTTCCGCGGCAGTGCTGCCCGGGTTCGACAGCCAGAAGGCGTTCAGTTTTTCTATGCTCCGGGCAACCAGGAACAGAGGGATCAATTCGAAGCTTACTGGCTGAACCGAATACCGCAGGACTGGAGCTGCCAATTCTGGGGCGATCTCGACTTCAGTGGCATGGCCATTCTTAAAGCTCTTCGTCAGGTATTTCCGGAGATGCAGGCTTGGGAGCCAGGTTATCAGCCACTACTGGCAATAATTCAGGACGGGCATACTCTTGAACAAGGCAAGAAAGAAAAGCAGATAGATCCAGGATTCACTGGCTGCCCCTATGCGGATGAGGTTCTGTTACCCGCTCTCCGCCAATACAAACAAGGCATAGACCAGGAGCTTTGGCTTCCTGCACTAAGCTAGGAGCTTCTCCGGCAACCATTCCTTCCACAGCCCGGACTCTGAGCCTCCCAGAGTCCGCTATTGCCTTCTGCATCACTAGAATGAACAGAGGGCTCTGTTGAATTGAGCCTCTAACGATTGCAGAAGGAGGTTCCCATGGGGGAAGAAACTCTGGCGTCCACCACCAATAACGCGATGATGGCGAACGAGCTGAACACCCTGATCCGGCTCAACTTCGACGCCATCGAAGCTTATACATCCGCCATTGAGCGCCTGGAAAACGCCGACTACCGTCAGACCCTGGAGGAGTTTCGGGCAGACCATATCCGCCATGTGGACGAACTCAAGGAACTGGTGCACTGGATGGGCGCGGCTCCCGCTAAAACCGGGGACGCCATGCAGATCCTGACCAGGGGCAAAGTGGCCCTGGGCAACCTACGGGGAGACAAGGGTATCCTGCAGGCGATGAAGTCCAACGAGGACATCACCAACGCGGTTTACGAGAAAGAAATCGGCAAACTGCGCTACAGCCAGGACATGGCCGATGTCCTCAAGTACCATCTGGATGACGAGCGGCGCCATCGGGACTGGCTGGTACGAACCTTGGAAACATTGGCCTAAGGGTTGCAACCCGCGTCGGACGACGGACTGGGCGGCGCGTTCGTCCTTCGTTCGCGCAGGGAGCCAAGACGTCCTGACTCCCTGCACCGAACCGTGCCTAGAGCTTGAAACAGAGCCTACCCAAAACTGCAGAGCGTTTCGGCAGTTCCTGTTCTTTCCATTAATCCAGTTGTTGAAGATAAGCGGCGACCGCCTCGATGTCCTTGTCGGACAGCATGGAGGCAATGCCCATCATGGGCGAATTGGCCCGGGAAGGATCATTGTTGCGGAACAGATTCAGGGAGTGCTTGATGTAGGACGCCGGCTGGCCCGCCAGGCGCGGCATTTCCTCCATGCCCTGACCGCTACGGCCATGGCAGCTGAAGCACACCTTGTTGTAGAGCTGCGCCCCCTGCTGCTCCAGCTCAGCATTCACTGAAGGTTTTGGCTCCACCTGTTGCTGGCTGTAATAGATGGCGATATTGATCCGGTCGTCCAGGGTCAGGACTTTGGCCAATTCCGACATCACGTAATCCTTCCGTTCGCCATTGGCGAACTTTTCGAACTGGCGAAACAGGTACACCGGGTTCTGGGAGGCCAGGTTCGGGATGTAATCCCGTTTACTGTTGCCGTTTTCGCCATGACAGTGCCCACAGAAGCGAATACGGTCCTGGCCCGCCTCATAGGCTTGCTGGCGCAGGGTCTCGTCACTCATCAGGCGATTGAACTTATTCATGGCATCTAACAAGGTACTGTTATCGGCAAAAGCCAACGATGAGAAGCAACTGATCAACGCGATCAGGATAATACGCATGGTGGAAGCTTCCTTATTACTTCTGGAAAGAGTGCTTTAGGCATCGAAATTGTAGACGCAGACCGCAAATTCGTCTTGCCCTGCATCAATCTTTTGCCCTGATTCCCCGCGGGTAAACCCTAACTATTCCTCCTGGGTTTTACCCCACTTTCCAGGCGTCTTCTGCTTTCCGTCCCAAGCCATGCCTTTCCTGCCCAATACCCTCCTCTAACGCTCCCACACCAAGGGACGCTTGATACCGCCGACCTCCACCACGGGCCAATCGTTACTCAACGTCAGGTTTTCCAAATGGGGGGTTTGCTCATTGCCCAAGACCAAAAACGTGTCCTCACTACGGGCTCCGGCCAGACAGGGGTTCCAGGCCACCGCTTCATTGCGGACCAGGGAATGGCCCATCATGGGAGTGGCGACGATCTCCCGCACCCGATAGCCGGTCAGCCCGCCCTGGTGGTGAACGTCGATGGCATCCGTATAGCCCCGGCGCTGGTAGGCTTTCTTCAAGGTGTCGTAAATCTGGTCCAGGCGGGAGCCGGGAATACAGTACTGGAGTGCCTCTGCCTCAATCTCCCGCAGGGTGTCATGGATCTGGCGGGTATCCTCATCGAGCCGTCCGAAGCTGACGAAGCGGGTCAGGTTGGCGTGCAGCCCAAAGCCCCGGGCGGAAAAGGACAGCATGGCCAGATCGCCCAAGGGTTCCGCGGTGGGCGTTGGGTGGGAGTAGAGTTGCAGGCGCCGCCGCCCCGCTGCCAGGGTCAGGGAAGGATAGAGCCCGCGCTTCCATAAGGCCTCGGCACCGGCACCGGCCAGTTCCAGCTCCGTCCAGGTGGGCTCGGCCTGGGACAGGACTTCGGTGACGGCTTCTGCCGCCAGCTGCCCGATCTTCCGGTAGCGGCGGATTTCCGTTGGCATCAGCTGGCGCTTGTATTGGGCCATCTCATAGGGAATGGGCCGCTCCCCTTCCAGGGGACGATCCGACCAGAGCTCACAGGGGCCCACATGGTCGCGCACAAACTCCTCCCGTTCCTCGGGCTCGGTCCAACGGCTTTGAAACACCCGAAAGTTATCCGGCAGCTCTTCATCCATCAGCCGCTGAGCGTCAATCTCATCGGTCAGCACCCAGGCCCCGTCAGGGGTTACCAGAATTTCCGCCACCCCCGTTTCCCGGGCCAGCAGCACTGAGTTGGAGGCCCCGGCCGTGGCCCAGGAAAACCAGTCCGTCCCCCGTAGCCGTAACGCCCCCTGAGTGCCCAGGTGGTTTCGCAATAAGGCCAGCTTTGCAGCAACTTCTTCACGACGCTCATCCATGTTCGGTGCCTCGTATCACTCTTTCCTCGTTCTTATTTCGGCTATCCAGGCGGATTTGCCGAGGTCGATCCTTTTCTACAGAAAAACCGGGGAATAAACGACTTCCGTACCGCCACCCCGGATCCTGCTAGACACTAGCCACGGCTTCGCCCACCAGCAACCGGGCCCGCTTTGCCAGTTCCTGCCCCAGCAGGATCTCCCGGTCGCAGCCGTCATCGGGCTCCAGTTGTGCGGCCTCGCCCCGCAAAATGCCATGCTCGTCCAGCCAATGGTCGATGACCGCCAAGTGGGCATTTCGGTGCAGATCCGGGATCAGATACACATCCGGCACATCCTCCTGGACAGCCACCCAAACAGGATCGTCCGCCCGGATCAGCCCCAGGTTCCGGCAATCCTGGATGCAACGCTGGAGCAGGGCTTCTCCTTCAAGGGGCAACGGCTTGGCGGCCCCATAGGTGATCTCGCAGGTCAGGGCGAAGCCGCCCGGGGCATTGCCGCCGGAATTGACACTGCCCCGCACGAACACCCGGTGGAACAGGGCGTCACCGGGACAATACAGCCAATGCTTGTCGGTCACCTGCTCTCGCCCGATACCCAGGTGAACCAGGCGCAACGACAGATAGCGCAGCTTCTGGGCCGCCTTGCGCACCCTGTCCGGTAGCTCATCCTGAACCAGGGCCAGCAAGCAGGCCAAGGGCAGGGTGCTGATCAGGCCCCGGTAGGGAATTGTCTCGCCATTGGCCAGGACCAGGCGCTGCTCCTCGGGATGAATCGCCACGACCTCCGCCTCCAGGCGCAACTCTCCCTCCATGTCCGCCGCCATGGCTTCCGCCAGCGCCTGGAGACCGCCCCGGCGCGGGTATCCGAAGTATTGTTCCTGCTCTCCCTGATCCGGATGCAGGGCCCCATTCACCACCTGTTCCAGATCCCACTCCATGGGGGTGCCCTGCAGGGCCGTGGCATCAAGCTCATGCAAGGGCAGGCCCCAAAACTTGCGGTTGTAGGGCACCAGAAACCGACAGGCTATGCCCGTGCCCCAGGACTCGTAGATGGCATCTTCCAAATTGCGCGGCTGCTGGCGCCGGTTGCGAAACGGCAAGGCGCGGCTGCTCAGGGGCAAGGTACTTTCCAGAGCTCCTTCCATCATGCCCGGCAATGCGGTGCTCTCCAGCTCCTTCGACGACATCAGCCGCAACTTGAGCAGTCCCATCAGGCATTCGCTCACCACCGCAGGCGGCAAGCCATGCAAGGACGCATGGAAGGGATAGCGAATCTGGGTGCCATGGGTGTGGATCCAGCGTTCCGCCATCCGCCATTGGACGTTGTCACCTAGCAAGCGCCGGTAGAGGCTATGCAGATCCGCCCGGCGTGAAAGCAGGACTAGTCCACTCCGGTCAAACAGGAACCCCCGCCCCTCCCATAAGCGGCAGCGCCCTCCGACCCGGCCCTCCCGCTCCAGTACCAGAGCCTCCCGGCCCAACTGGCGAGCCGCCCCCAGCCCCACCAAGCTGGCTCCCAAAATCACCAAAGGAGGCCTGGCACGGGGTCTGGCCGGCACGGGGACCGGAACCAGCCCTCCCCCCTTCCGCGCGGGAAGCGGCGGTCGTGGACGCCGATTCCGGATGGCCTGCTCCAGTAAGGTGTCGATCATTGCCAGGCTACGATCCCAAGAGACCCGATCCAGCAGGGACTGTGTTCCCGCCCGGCGTTGCTGGCGCAGGATATCAGGTTCCGCCAACGCCTCCTCACAAGCTCGGACAAAGTCACCTCCGGCATCGGTAAAGCGGGCAGAAAGCTCAAAGTATTCCTGGAAATCCGCGACCTTGGTACTCACGACCGGATGACCAGTGGCCAGGTGCTCCAGCAGCCGGGACGGGTTGGTGAAGCAGGAACAGGCTCCCTGGCGCAGGGGCAGGATGCACAGGTCCCAGCCCACCAGGAAGTGGGGCAGTTGCTCATAGCGTTCCCAGCCGAAGTAATGGATGTTGGAGTGCTGCGGCAGCTTCTCCTCCTCTTCCAGATGGATCACCGGTCCCACCAGGATCAGTTGCCAGTCCGGATGAGCCCGGGCGATTCGATCCAGCAGGGCCACATCCAGACGCTCGTCGATGGTGCCAAAGAACCCCAGCCGCGGGCGCGGCAAATCCGCCTGGCGGCCCGACTCAGGCAACGCACGGTTGCGGCGGAAATGGTGCTGGTCGATGGCATCGATCAGGCAATGCACCTGCGGGTGCCGGGATTGCAGTTGGCGGTGCAGATAGGGTGAGTTGGCCAACACCAAATCCGCCATAGACAACAGTTCGGCCTCGGCCTGCTGCAGACCGGGCTTGCCCTGGATGGCGACCTGCAGCTCGGTGGTACAGTCATAGACAATGGCCAGTGGTTCATGGCCGTGAAGCAGGGGCACGGCCGCCGGCGTGCACAGCCAGGCCACCCACTCCTTGATGTGGTGGCGCTCCAGCAGTTCATTCAGCAGGGGGGTCAGGCCCGGCCACAGGTTGGTCTGCCCCCCGGAGCCTGACAGGTACATTTGGCAAACATAGAGCTGGTCCCCAACTTGCTCGGTTTCCAGGTAAGGATGGATTCCCTCCCGCCAGACCGGCTCCTCAAGGAAAAACACCCGCCCTCGCCGGGCACGGGCCTGGGCGACACGATGGGGACGTTGGGGTTGTTGCCTCCAGCGCAGGTGTGAAAACAGGATGAGGTCTTGCACCATCGCAATCTCCTTGGCAAACCAGCACTCGCCGTGTTTCCAATTTAAGAGCAATGGCGGGGCAAATTCTTGCGCCGGAATCCAGTGCAAGCTGCCGTGAAGGGGCCTGGTTCATTATCCGGAGTGGATGCAGACCACTAGATCCGCTCCATTTGCCGGATAAAGGCCTCGGATTCGGCAATGGATTTCTCCATTTCCTGAATCAAGCGCGCCACGTCTTTTTCGACGGATTTCAGCTCACCCTGCAGGCGGTTGATGGCACGGGCATTGAGGTTATGCTTGAGGTACAGCACCTGGTCTTGCAGCACCCGCAATACCGGATCCATCCGGGATTCCGCCGCCCGCATGGCCTGGATCAGTTGCTGGTAATCCCGCTTGGTGGTGCGGAGTTTGGCGGCACTGTCCTGGCGAAGCTGAGCGTTGCTATAAAGCTCCAGCTCCTCTTCCCACTCCCGGAACAGGGCGGCAGACACATCTTCCACCGCATCAATGCGCTTGCGCACCTTGTTGGCCGCCGACAGGCTATCGTCATAGGCATCGCTGAGAGTATCGTACTGGTCCTGCAGGTCGCTCTCCTCACGCCCGAACATGGCCTGGAATTCCTCCAGGGCCGAGGAAAACTCATCCTTGGCGTCCTGCTGGGCATCGCGGGCATCCTCGACCCGGTCCACCAGAATGTCACGCTTCTCGAAGCCGAACTTTTCCATGGTGTTGTAGTACACCTGGGAGCAGCCCGCCAGCAGCACCAGGGGCAGAACCAACCAGTACCATCTGTTGAGGTTGTGCATCCGCGCCTCCTTTGCTGCCCTCACCCAGCTTCCAGCCCGTGTACTGTCCACTAGTCGTGTACTGTCCCCTAGTAATAAAGTCCTAATGCCTATTTCGGTAGGCTTGAAGCGCAGCAGCCTTGATCAAGAGGCGTTCAGTCTCGTGCGGGCTGGATCACCAACCGGCCCCGCTTGACCTGGATGTCCATGGGCACCGACGACAACTGGCGTTGCCAAAAGTCGTTCTGGTCCAGGCGATACACGGGGGTGGTTTCCAACATCTGGGCCACCAGTTTCATGGCGGTCTCCGTGACCGGCTTGAGGTCTCCAGAAAAATAAGGTGACTCGATCTGACTATCCAACAGTTTCAGGCGGCGGATATAGATCGCCTTGTCCTGATGGCTGTAGACCGGGGCCCCCTCCACCTTGAGGGCCAGGGCCACGGGCAAACGCATTGCCAGGGCCGACAAGGCCACTTCTCCTCCCAAATCCAGCACCACCACATCCCGATCGTCCGGCCCCAGTTCCACATCCACATGTTTCAGACTCATGCTCAGGGGCGAGCCCGCCTCCAGCTGCTGGCGGTCGAAGGACTCCACCTGGCGGCTGAAATAACGCTCCAGCTCGGATTCGGTCACCGTATAGGACGCCAGCGACGCACAGCCGCTCGCCACAATCACGCAAAACAGGGTAATCAGGCGCACAACCCAGTTCATATTCTTCTCCTTGAGATAGATGGCCTCGCCATCCAGTTCGGTCTTGGTGACCGGTCAGTCATCGTTGGAAAGCCCTTTATAGCGGCGTATCCGTTCTTTCCAGGGCTCCAGAAAGCGAAGCGTCAGCAACGTCAGTACCGACAATACCAATGCGATTTCCAGCCGCTTCAGCGCAACCGCCACCCCAATGGCACCCGTGGCCCAGATGGATGCCGCTGTCGCCACCCCTCGGATATTATGCTCCGACTTGAGTATGACGCCACCCCCGATAAAGCCAATACCGGTTAACAGCCCCTGCAAGACCCGGGACAAAGACTCATCCGTTTCAAAGTAACCCTGGGCAATCAGCATATAGGCACAAGCAGCCACCGCCACCAACGGAAAGGTGCGCAAACCGGCGTAGCCGTGCCGCCGCTCCCGTTCCCATCCAATGGGCAACGCCAGTAGATAGGCGACGCCGAGAAACACGAGGTTATGCCCTATCAGATTCCAGTCCAGATCCAACCAGCTCATGGGAGTCCCTATCTGCCACGATGCCCTTTCCAGCATTGTGCAGCAAACCGGGGACTATACCCTCTGCACCTCAGCCTGGTGCCCGCACCAATCGTCAGATGCCCAACGCAACACCACAATGGAGAAGACAACTGCATTTCAACTCCACGGGAGAGCCCGCCATGAAACTCAGTTACTTCGTGATCCCGCTGGCCTTGGGCCTAGCCGCCTGTAGCAGCCAGCAGTCGCAGAAAGATGATTGGCACGGCCACAAAGGCCACCCTCATATGAAAAAGGACTTCCAGGCCATGCGCGAGCAGCATTTCGCCATGATGGACCAAGATGGGGACGGCCAAGTCAGCCGTACCGAATACATGCAGTTTCATGTCGATCATTTTCAGGCCATGGATCACGACAATGACGGCCAGCTGACACTGGACGACATGAAACCGCCTCGCAAATAAAACAGCCTAGACGCTTGCCGGCGCAGCCCGGGTAACGGGAACGCCGGACAGGCAGCGCACGCTTTCCATGCCGATCAGCTTGTCCAGTTGCCGAACCAGGTTCTCGATCGACCGTTCTCCCCCCAAACGCAGCTCCACAAACAGCCGCTCCCCCTCTCGCCGCAGTTGCATGCTGTTCACTTCAAAACCGCGAATCCGGACCACCTGAAGGATACGCTCGGGCGCTTCGGGAGTGGCTTGCAGGGTGCACTGAAGAATATGGCTCATTGGGTCGCTCCTTGTGTTTGTTGGGTGGTACGGTAAGGGCTTGATTCCAGCATCTGGTCGTTGGACGCGCCGGGGGCCACGATGGGCCAGACGTTATCGGCCGCTTCAATCTGGACATGCAGCAGGTAGGGCCCGTCAAAGTCCAGGCAATCACGGATAGCTCCTTCGATCTGGTCCGGACTCTTGATACTGCGGCCCGGAATCCCAAAGGCCGCCGCCAGCTGCAAAAAGTCCGGGTTATCGGACAGGTCGATCTCGCTGTAGCGGTTGCGGTAAAAGAGCTCCTGCTGCTGGCGAACCATGCCCAGGCACTGGTTGTCGAGGATAATTATCTTAACCGGCAGCCCATAGCGCTTGAGGGTCGCCAGCTCCTGCACATTCATCATGAAGGAGCCGTCGCCGCTGATGTTCAGCACGGGCTGGTCCGGGCGGGCAAGCTGGGCCCCCAACGCCGCCGGCAGGCCAAAGCCCATGGTGCCCAGGCCGCCGCTGCTCAGATGCTTGCGGGGGTGGTCAAACTCATAATACTGGGCCACCCACATCTGATGCTGGCCGACATCGCAGGCCACGATCGCCTCCGGGCCCGCCATCTCCGCCAGGCGCTCGATAAAGGCCGGGCCGGTAATCCGGGTGTGGAAGGCCGGGTGCAGTTCGGGTGATGGATAACCGTCCTGTGCTTTTGTGGTGAGGCACCAGTCCCGCCAGGGCTTGATGTCCAAAGGCTGGGCCAAGGCGCCCAACAGTTCCGAGAGGTCTCCCAATAAGCCCAGGTCTACCGCTCGCAGTTTGCCGATTTCAGAGGCATCCACATCCAGCTGGAGAATCCGGGCATCGGGGGCAAAGGTATCAATTTTTCCGGTGGCCCGGTCGTCAAAACGGGCGCCGACACAAACCAGCAGATCCGATTCCTGAACTGCCCGGTTTGCCGCTTTGGAGCCATGCATGCCCAGCATCCCCAGGTTCAAGGGATTGCCCCGGCCCGGGTTACCAATGCCCTTGAGTGTCACTACCTGGGGAATGCCGCTGATCTCTGCAAACCGGCGCAACGCTCCTTCCGCTCCGGCCAGAGAAACACCGCCACCACTGTAAAGAACCGGGCGCTTCGCCTGTGCCAACATCTGCCGGGCTCGCTCCATCTGCTCGGGTGAAATGGCCGGCATCGCTTTTTGGTTACGGCCGCTATGGACTGGCTGGGTAAGTGTTAAATCAACCGGACTCAGCAACACATCCTTGGGCAAATCGATCAGCACAGGCCCCGGACGGCCCGTGGTTGCCAATTCGATCGCCTCGTCCAGAATCGCCGGCAGGCGGTTCGCATCCTGAACCAGATAGCTGTGCTTCACGATTCCCAGGGTCATGCCGAGGATGTCGGTTTCCTGGAAGGCATCGGTCCCAATCAGGCCCCGGGGAACCTGCCCGGTCAGTACCAGCATGGGAATCGAGTCCATGTAGGCATTGGCGATCCCGGTAATGAGGTTGGTAGCGCCGGGGCCGGAGGTGGCGACACAGACGCCGAGCCGACCGCTGGCCCGGGCATAGCCGTCTGCCGCCAGGGCGGCCCCCTGTTCGTGGCGGCACAGGATATGGCGGATTCCGCTGCCGATCAGGGCATCATAAAGGGGCATGATACAACCGCCGGGATAGCCAAAAATGGTGTCGATCCCATGGCGGTGGAAGGCGTGAATAATGGCGTCGGCGCCATTGCCGGATGATGAGGGTTCTGGGGCTGTGTCTGCGGTCATGTCCGGGTCTCCATCTGGTTCTTTTTCCGGAGGCCCAACAAAAAGCCCCCGGATCTTGCGATGCGGGGGCTTTTTTCGGATCGTTTCTGGCTCGGTTATCGTTCCTGCCAGCCACGCGTCATCCCCCGCAGCGGTACCACGACCACCACGACGACTAGAGAGATGACACGAACAATGATGCTGGACATGTAGAAAACGAACCTGATCCAAATATTCAGTTGTTAATCTGGCCAAACTATAATCTGTCTACTCACCGCTTGGCAAGCCCGACGTCCCAAACAGATCTCAACGTCTGCGGTAACGTTCGTAATAGGTCGAGAGCGCCAGGCTGGCCGCCACCGTGGCATTCAGGGATTCCACCGCGTCAGTCATGGGAATCGCCAAACGCTGGGCTTGCAGGTCCGCCGGCAGCCCCTGACCTTCTTCCCCCAGCACCAGGCGCACGTCTTTCGGCCATTGAAAATCCGACCAGGGCTCACCCCGGGCATCCAGCGCCACCATGGGGCCGGCCGCCGTGTTCAGATCCTGCCCGCCCGCAGCTTCCGCCAGCTCCAGGGTAAACTGGGCGTTGGCGCCACCTCGCAACGCCCGGGGATGGAAGGGATGGGCCGCCTCTTTGGTGAGAATCACCCGGCTGACCCCAAACGCTGCCGCACTGCGCAGGAGCGCCCCCAGGTTATCGGGATTGCCTAGGGAGCAGATCAGCTCCAGCCCTTTAGGTGGTTGCGTCAGATCAGCCTGGGCCAGCTCCGGCAAATCCCCTACCAGCAACGGCGCATTGGTGCCGATCACATCCAGTTCGTTGAATAGCGGACGCGCCAACTGATAAAGCGCCAGCTCCGACGGCAGAGACAAACCAGCCAACTGCTCCTCCCGGCAGAACAACAAGGCCTGAAAGCGCTCCGGATAACGCACCAGGGCTTCCGGCACGGTTTTGCGGCCCGATAGCAGAAACTGCTGCTGTTTTTTCATGCCGCGGCTTTCCAGCAGGGCACGCCAGCGCTTGAAGTGGGGGTTCTGAGGGCTTTCAATCAGGTGTGGCATCGTCAATGTTCCGAAGGCGTGGGCAGGAGGGATTCTCACCGTCTGGTGGGCGAGCGTCAACCAGGATTCAACTTGCCGGGGCACTAGGCCATCAGGGCAACGCTTTTGACCTGGGCGAATACCTCCATTCCAACACCAATCCCCAGACTGGCCGCTGACCGGCGGGTAATCCGGGACAGCAGACGGCTGCCGGCCAGATCTAGTTGAACCAGAAGCTGGGCTGGGTCCCGGTCTTCAGCAATACCGACAATACGGGCCGGCAGAATGTTGGAGATACTGGTTTGCTCCGGCTGCGTCAGGGTCAGGCTCACATCCCGGGCCAGCACCCGTACCCGGGACACGGCCCCCACCGGCAGGCTGCTTCTCGACAGGGTGAGTCGGCCGCCACTGGTTTGAAGATAAGTCAGATGATATTCCTCGTCATGCCCTTCAACCCGAGCCTCAATAACCGCACCAGCTTCATCCAAATGGGCCAGGGGCAGGTCCGGGTCGGTCAGCAAGCCATTAAGTTCACCGGCAGCCCGGACTTTACCCTCTTCCAGCAGAATGAGTCGCTGGGCCAGACGCATCACCTCGGCGGGTGCATGGCTCACATAGAGCACCGGCATCTTGAGCTCGGCAAAGAGGCGTTCCAGATAAGGCAGAATTTCCCCTTTGCTTTCCAGATCCAGACTGGCCAAAGGCTCATCCATCAGCAACAGGCGCGGGCTGGTAAGCAGCGCCCGGCCAATGGCCACCCGCTGACGCTGACCGCCGGACAACTGGTTTGGCCGACGATCCAGTAGTGCTTCCAGCCCCAGCCAGGCCACTACGTCCTCAAACCGAACCCGGCGCTCGTCCGGGCGCACCCGTTTCCAGCCATATTCCAGATTGCCGCGCACGGTCAGATGGGCAAACAGGCTGGGCTCCTGAAACACATAGCCAATGGCCCGGCGATGGGGCGGCACGAACAGCGCGTCTTGCTGCCAGATCTCTTCACCACACTGCACACGACTGCCTGGCGCCCGTTGCAGGCCGGCGATACAGCGCAGCAGGCTGGTCTTGCCGGAGCCGGAGCGGCCAAACAGGGCCGTCACGCCCTGGGCCGGTGCGGAGAGTTCCACATCCAGCTCAAAGGCTCCGAGCCTGGTCCGGATTTGCGCCAGCAGTTCGTTCATAGCCGGTACAACCTCACCCGACGGTTACTCAAATGCAGCCCCAGCAGCACCAAAAAGGAAAACACCAACATGCCCGCCGCCAGGAGATTGGCCCGGCCATATTCCAGGGTTTCCACATGATCGTAGATGGCAATCGACAACACCTTGGTTTCCCCGGGAATATTGCCGCCAATCATCAAAATCACGCCAAACTCGCCAATGGTGTGGGCAAAGGTGAGCACGCAGGCGGTCAGCAGACCCGGCCGCGCCAGGGGCAGCGCAATACTCAGGAAGCGATCCCAGGGACCGGCCCGCAAGGTGGCCGCCACTTCAAAGGGGCGCTGACCGATACTTTCGAATGCGTTTTGCAGGGGTTGCACGGCAAACGGCAGGGAATAAAGAACCGAGGCGATCACCAGCCCGGTGAAAGTAAACGCCAGGGTGCCAATGCCTAACCACTGGGTCAACTCCCCGACCGGCCCGTTGGGGCCCATGAGCAGCAGCAGATAAAAGCCCAGCACGGTGGGCGGCAGCACTAAGGGCAGTGCCACAATGGCGGCAATGGGATGGCGCAGGCGACTGCGGGTATGGGCCAGCCACCAGGCCAGAGGAGTCGCCAGAACCAGTAGAATCAGCGTGGTAAGCGTGGCCAGTCGCAGGGTGAGCCAAACCGCCTGCCAGTCGGCCTCAGTCAGTCCCATCAGCGCGGCTCCGCTTCCGGTGTGTCATAACCCCATTCTTTTAACAGCGCGCGGGTCTGGGGAGATTGGAGAAAATCCAGAAAGGCCCGGGCTGCCTGGGAATCTTCACCCTGGCGTAACAGGATCGCTTCCTGGCGGATGGGCTCATGCAGATCTTCCGGCACCAACCAGAAACTCCCTTGTTGTTTGGCGGGTAGCGCCTTCAATTGAGCCCAGGCAATAAACCCCAACTCGGCGTTACCGCTATAGGTGAACTGCAGGGCCTGGGCGATATTTTCCCCCTGCACCAGTTTGTCACGCACGCTGTCGTAGAGCTCCAGATGTTCCAGGGTTTGAATGGCGGCAGCCCCGTAGGGCGCGGTCAGGGGGTTGGCAATCGCCAGCCGGCGGAAGCGCTCACTGGCAAGAATCTCATGACTACCGCCCACCAGTTCTGGCTGGGCACTCCATAGCACCAAGCGCCCCACGGCATAAATAAACTCACTGCCGGGCACGCCCAAGCCACTCTCGATCAGGAGCTTGCCATGCTGGTCATCGGCTGCAAGCAGAATCTCAAAAGGAGCCCCTTGGCGAATCTGGGCATAGAGCTTGCCGGTAGAGCCAAAGCTTGGCTTGAGCCGATGACCGGTGGCCTGCTCAAAGCGCGGCGCCAGTTGCTGAAATGCGGCGGTAAAGTTGGAGGCCACCGCCAGCCTCAGCTCCTCAGCCCTCAGCGGCAGGGCGAGCACCAGTAGCGCCCCCAAGAGGGATCTCAGCAAGATCCGCAGTGAGCTATTCATGGTGAACAACCGTCATCCCCTTCCCTCGCCACCAACACAAAAGCCTGAGTCATCTTAACGGTTCGGCGGGTATCCAAACATGACAAAATCACCTTAAACCTTTCCCCCTGACAAGCGGCAGGCATGATAAACTCTTCAAGTCCACTCCATGCGAACCCGGGCCAGCCGGATTTCTACGGATACCGGCTCAAAGAACGCCTAGCACAATGCTGTTAACCGTCAGCCAACCCCGCATGAGACCACCAGATTTCGTTGTGCTAGAAGCTCTAAACCCATCGCCCCATTCAGTCTAGCATTAGTAGGTCACCCCCAACGGCCGTGGGGCCAGGCCCAATGTTCGGAGGATTTCCATGTTACGCCGCACCAAAATTGTTGCCACCTTAGGCCCTGCCACCAGTACTCCCGAAAGCATCTCGGCCTTGATCGAGGCCGGGGTGGATGTGGTCCGCCTCAACTTTTCCCACGGCTCCGCCCAGGAACACCAGGAGCGGGCCCAGCTGGTGAGGGAGCTGGCCAGCCGCCAGCAACGCTTTGTAGCCATCCTCGCCGATTTGCAAGGCCCCAAATTGCGAATTGCCCGCTTCACCGAGGGCAAAATCGAATTGCAGGTGGGCCAGCCGTTTACGCTGGATGCGGGCATGGACAAAAACGCCGGCACCCAGGACTCGGTCGGTATCGATTACGAGCAACTGATCCAGGATGTGGCGCCTGGAGATTGCCTATTGCTGGACGATGGCCGCATTGAGCTGGCCGTGGAGGAAATCAGCGGCCAGCAGATCAAGTGCCGGGTGCTGGTGGGTGGCCCCCTGTCCAACAACAAGGGGCTCAACAAGAAAGGTGGTGGCCTGTCCGCCCCGGCCCTGACGGAAAAGGATCTGATTGATATCGAAACTGCCGCCCAACTGGGCGCCGATTACGTGGCGGTGTCCTTTGTCCGTACCGCCGAAGACATCATCCAGGCCCGGACTCTGCTGCAAAAAACTGGCTCCAAGGCGGGCATCGTCGCCAAGATCGAACGGGCGGACCTGGTCAACACCGTCGAAGAACTGGATGCGGTGATCCGCGCCTCCGACGCGGTGATGGTGGCCCGGGGCGACTTGGGCGTGGAAATTGGGGACGCCGAGCTGGTGGCGGAGCAAAAGTACATTATCTCCCAGGCCCGTAAGCTGAACCGGGTGGTGATTACCGCCACCCAGATGATGGAGTCCATGATCCACAGCCCCATGCCCACCCGGGCCGAGGTGTCTGATGTGGCCAACGCGGTATTTGATTACACCGATGCGGTCATGCTCTCGGCGGAAACGGCGATTGGGCAGTACCCGGCAGCGGCGGTCGAAGCCATGGCACGGATCTGCGTGGGTGCTGAAAAGAACCCCGCCACCCATCGCTCCAAACACCGCATCCACCAGCCCATGACCCGCATCGACGAGGCCATTGCCCTGTCCGCCATGTATGCCGCCAACCATCTGGAAGGGGTGAAGGCCATTATCTGCATGACGGAAACCGGCGCCACACCGCTGATCATGTCCCGCATCAAGTCACCGCTGCCCATCTACGCCTTTTCCCGCCATCCGGTTACCCAGCATAAGGTCGCCTTGTATCGGGGCGTGCAAACGGTGGCGTTCGATGCCGAGAAAATGCCGGCTGACGAGGTCAATGCCCGCGCCGTGGCGGAACTGGAACGGTTGGGCGTGGTGACCAAGGGAGACCTGGTGTTGATCAGCAAAGGGGATTACGCCAACGCCCAAGGCGGCACAAATTCTGTGAAGATCGTGCAAGTTGGCGGCAGGATTCGCTAATTTCGGCGCTTTTAGCGACTTTTGGCAATGAGGGGAGGCCTGCCTTTGGCAGGCGCTCGGCTGCTAAGGCCTTCAGCTGCAGGCCGTCAAGGCATTGCCAGGGTTACAGCAGCTCGACGTCCATCTCCTTCAGGAATTCCAGGA
>JAJUGC010000004.1 GCA_029268325.1 Gammaproteobacteria bacterium
CCGGCATTCGGGATCGTCTCCCATGTGATTCCGACCTTTGCCCGCAAGAAGCTGTTTGGCTATACCTCCATGGTGTACGCCATTGGCTCCATTGCCTTTCTCTCTTTTCTGGTGTGGGCCCACCATATGTTTACCGTGGGCATGCCCCTGGCCGGCGAGCTGTTCTTTATGTACGCCACCATGCTGATCGCCGTGCCGACCGGGGTGAAAGTGTTTAACTGGATCACCACCATGTTCCGGGGGGCACTGACGTTCGAAACCCCCATGCTGTTTGCCTGCGCCTTTGTCATCCTGTTTTCCATCGGCGGCTTTTCCGGGCTGATGCTGGCCATTGCACCAGCGGACTTCCAATACCACGACAGCTATTTCGTGGTGGCCCATTTCCACTATGTGCTGGTGCCGGGGGCGGTGTTCTCCATCTTTGCCGCGGTGTACTACTGGCTGCCCAAGTGGACCGGCCATATGTACGACGAGGCTCTGGGCAAGACCCACTTCTGGCTGTCCTTCATTGGCGTCAACCTGACCTTTTTCCCCATGCACTTTGTCGGCTTGGCCGGAATGCCGAGGCGGATTCCTGACTATGCCCTGCAATTTGCAGACTTTAACCAGGTCGCGAGTATCGGCGCCTTCCTGTTTGGCGCGAGCCAGTTTTTGTTCCTGATCCTGTTGATTAAATGTGTCCGGGCCGGCCGGCGGGCCAGCGCCCAGGTTTGGGAAGGTGCTGACGGGCTGGAGTGGACCCTGCCCTCCCCGGCGCCCTATCACACGTTCACCACACCGCCGAAAGTGGTCTAGGGCGGGTTGGAGCAAGGAGGCATCATGAAGGACGAAAAGCAGGCTCGCCACGGCCAACTGGTCAAGCGGCTCTTGTTGATGACGGCAGCCATGTTTGGTTTTGGGTTTGCCCTGGTGCCCCTGTATGACGTGTTTTGTGACATCACCGGGCTCAACGGCAAGATTAGCACCAGCGGGCCGAGCCAGGCGTCCACCCAGACCCTTGATGAGTCCCGGGAAGTGCGGGTGCAGTTCATTACCCAAAACAACGAGAGCATGTCCTGGGAGTTCTATCCCTTGACCAAAGAGGTCAAGGTACACCCCGGGCAGCCGGTAAAGGTGGAATTCCTGGCCCGCAATCCCGCCGCCCGTGCGATGGCGGGTCAGGCCGTGCCCAGCGTCTCGACCTCCCGGGGCGCGGATTATTTCCATAAGACCGAATGCTTCTGCTTTACCCATCAGGTATTGGAGCCCGGTGAGGAAATACGGATGCCGGTGGTTTTCGTGGTGGACACAGCCTTGCCCAAGGATATCCGCACCCTGACCCTGCATTACACCCTGTTCGACATTTCCGAAGCCACCATAAAAACAAAAGGCTGAACTTAAACGGGAGGCTTTATGGCAACGCATCAGACTTCGTCTCCACCACGCTATTACGTGCCGGAGCAGAGTAAATGGCCAATTATCGGTTCGATTGGCCTGTTCCTGACCCTGGGAGGGGCGGCCAGTGTGATGGTGCGCTCCGGCGCAGGAAACGACACCACCATCTCCTGGCTCGTGTTCCTGTCTGGCGCTTTGGTGATGGCCTATATGCTGTTTGGCTGGTTCAGCAATGTGATTCGGGAGAGCCAGGCGGGGCTCTACAGCCGCCAGATCGACCGCTCCTTCCGCTGGGGCATGACCTGGTTCATCTTCAGTGAGGTGATGTTCTTCTCCGCCTTTTTTGGCGCCCTGTTCTATGCCCGCTTCTTTGCGGTGCCCTGGCTGGGCGGAGAGGGTGAACGGGGCTCTTCCGCCATGCTCTGGTCCGACTTCCAGTCCAGCTGGCCGTTGATGGTGAACCCGAACAACGAGTTGTTTCCGGGGCCGACGGCTACCATCGACCCTTGGCACATTCCATTGTTGAACACGGTACTGCTGCTGACTTCCAGTGTCACCATCACGCTGGCCCACAAAGCCCTCAAACAGGGCCAGCGCAATGCCGTCAAACTCTGGCTCGCCTCAACCATTGGCCTGGCCTTGGTGTTTCTGGGCTTTCAGGCCTACGAATACGTGGAAGCCTATACCCATCTGTCACTGACCCTGCGCTCCGGTATTTATGGCAGCACCTTTTTCATGTTGACCGGCTTTCACGGCGCCCACGTCACCCTGGGAACCATCATGCTGATCGTGATCCTGCTGCGTATCCTGCGGGGCCATTTCACACCGGATCATCACTTTGGTTTCGAGGCGGCGAGCTGGTACTGGCACTTTGTGGATGTGGTCTGGCTGGGGCTCTTTATCTTCGTCTACATCCTGTAACGCCAGCGCTCTGGAGCCTACCAGGGCGAGCCCGGGCTTCCTGCTGAGATTTAAAGGGGCCCCGGGTGGGGCTGGATGATCCCCAGGGAGACCAGCAGCATCACGCTGCCCAACAGGAGGGCGGAGAGGATGACGCGCACCAACAGGGCATTGACCACCCGCTCTCCCCGCCCCTGATCCTTGATCAGGAAAAAGAGGGCACTAAACAGGCTTGCCAGCACGGCGAACAGGGCGAGCACAATAAAAAACTTAATCATGATGGGTTGGCCTCCCATGGCAGCGGATGGGAATCTCCGGATATTCCCCGGACCAAAGCCCCCGGATCTGAACGGCTCCCCGGGACAAGAGCCGGTCCAGGGACAAAAGCGGGACATCAGGATGTCGTTAGAGAATGAACTTGGCAGCGCTGATCGTCAACGACGAGCCTTGGTTGCCCTGGTGATTTTCGCGGCCCTGTTCCTGCCGCTTCTGTGTGGGCTCGGGGTCTGGCAGCTCAACCGTGCCGAACAAAAGGAGCAAATCCTGGCAGAGCGGGAGGAGCGAAGAACTCGCGCCCCCCTGTCAGGAGAGTGGTTGTCCAGTGAGCCCGGAGACTGGCAATACCGCCAAGCCGAGCTGTCCGGTTATTACCTGGAAGACCGGCAATGGCTGCTGGATAACCGCACCTACCGGGGGCGGGTCGGCTATGAGGTGGTGACCCTGTTCCGTCTGGCCTCCGGCGCCGGCGCTCTGCTGGTGAACCGGGGCTGGATCCCGGCCCCGGAGCGGCGGGAAATCCTGCCGGAGCTTCCGGTTCCCCAGGGCTTACAGCGCCTTGGGGGGATCGTGGAAACGGTGGACCGGCCTTATTGGGTCTTGCAGGAATCGCCGCCCGAGCCCGGATGGCCGAAACGGATACAGTACGCGGATCTGGAGCGGATGCGCCTGGATACCGCCCTGGAGATTGCGCCCTGGCTGGTGCGGGTGGAGGAAGGACAGCCGGGAGCCTTAACCACCCTGCCTCAGGCAACGCCCATGGGGCCTGAGACCCACCGTGGCTATGCGGTGCAATGGTTTGGCTTGGCGCTGGTGCTGCTGATAGGGACAGTGATAGCCGTGGTGAAGACAAGGAAGGAGAAAGCATGACACAACTCATACAACAACCTCTGCTTAGTCCCCGCGCCGGACGTCTCAAGCTGTTGGGCCTGTTTGCCATTGCCGGTGTGCCTTTGGTACTGGCCATGGTTATGTATTTCGGCCAGATCCTGGTACCTGTGGAACGCACCAATCATGGAGAGCTGATTCTACCGGCGCTGGATGCCGGCCCTCTGGTCGGGCTGGACGACTCCTTATCTACTTCTGCGCCCTGGACCCTGCTGACCTGGGGCGAAGGCGCCTGCGACGCCCAGTGCCGAGAGAGTCTCTACATTATCCGCCAGGTCAACCTGGCTCTGGGACGGGATGCAAGCCGGGTACGCCATATGCTGGTGGTGCCGGAAGGTGCCGGTGGGCAGACAGAATCCCTGGCGCTAGAGGATTATCCCCAGCTGCAGGTGCGTTATGTGGAACGGAGCGTGCTTGAGGCCGTCTTCGGCGAGCGTGGACATGAGAATTACGCTATCTATGTGGTTGATCCGCTGGGTAATTTAATGCTGCGCTATCAGCCCGGTCAGCGGGGCAATGATGTTCTGGAAGACATGAAAAAGCTGCTGCGGATTTCCAAGATAGGGTGAGGCGAAGATGAACCGATCAGAGACCTATCGCGGAATTACCCGCTTGCGCCGCCTGAGCCTGGCCGGTGTTTTACTGGCCCTGGTGGTGGTCGTACTGGGCGCCTATACCCGCCTGGTGGATGCCGGGTTGGGCTGTCCCGATTGGCCCGGCTGCTACGGCTTTGCCATCGTGCCCCATACGGAAGCGCGGCTCAGTATTGCCCTGGAACGCTTTCCGGATGCCCCCGTGGACCTCCATAAAGGCTGGGCGGAAATGGTCCACCGCTACGTGGCGGGGCTCTTATTAATGCTGATTGCCACCCTCTTGATGGTTGCACTGCGCCGGGCCCGGCAGGCGCCCATGCCGGTTGGGCTGGCGAGCGGGCTCTTTGTGCTGGTGATCGCCCAGGCTCTGTTCGGTATGTGGACCGTGACCCTGAAACTCTGGCCCCAGGTGGTGACCGCTCATCTGCTGGGCGGCTTTGCGACCCTATCGTTATTGTTGCTGCTTTATTTGCGCTTGGGTCCCCGCCCACAGCCGATCGTTGAAGAACAGCGGCGGGTGCTGAGGCGATTTCGGCCCTGGACCCTGGGGGCCTTGGTGCTGGTAATCGTGCAAATCGCTTTAGGTGGCTGGACCAGCTCCAACTATGCCGCCCTGGCCTGTACGGACTTCCCCGCCTGTCAGGCAAGTTTCTGGCCGAAGATGGACTTCGCCCAGGGCTTTGACCTGTTTCAGCAGATCGGTCCGAACTACTTGGGCGGGCTGATGGACAGTGAGGCGCGAACCGCCATCCATATGACCCATCGCCTCGGCGCCCTGGTGGTGTTCCTTTATTTAGGAGTGTTGCTGATGCGGTTATGGCGCAGGACAGCGGATACGGGCATGCGGCCAGCGGTCGCTGGGGTCGCTGTTGCGTTGCTGGTTCAGCTTGGCCTGGGGCTCAGCAATATTTTCTGGCTGCTGCCCCTGCCTGTGGCTGTGGCCCATAACGCGGGAGGGGCCTTGCTGTTACTGTCGTTGGTCTGGCTCAACCAGCGGCTTTTCATTGCAACGGAATGTCAGGCCTCCACTGAGGCACAAGTCGAGGAGAGGACTGCTCATGAGAATAACCACGGAATCCCTATCCACTTCTAGCTGGCACGACTATCTCGAGCTCTGCAAACCCCGGGTCGTGGCCCTGATGTTGCTGACCTCTCTGGTAGGCATGCTGCTGGCCAGCCACGAACCGGTGTCCTGGCAGATTCTGCTGTTCGGGAACCTGGGCATAGGCCTGCTGGCCGGTGCGGGCGCCGCCATTAACCATATCGTGGACCGCAAGATTGACTCCATCATGGCCCGAACCCAAAACCGGCCTTTGGTGACGGGCAAGGTCGACACGCCCCAGGCCTTGGCGTTTGCCCTCTGTCTGGCAGTGGCTGGCATGGTGGTGCTGGTATGGCAGGTGAATGTGCTCACCGCCTGGCTGACGCTGGCCTCCCTACTGGGATATGCGGTGGTCTACACCTTGTTTCTCAAGCGACTCACGCCCCAGAACATTGTCATCGGCGGCCTGGCCGGTGCCATGCCGCCCTTGCTGGGCTGGACCTCGGTCACCGGCCAGGTGGATCCCCATGCGCTGCTCCTGGTCCTGATCATCTTCGCCTGGACGCCACCCCATTTTTGGGCTCTGGCGATTCATCGTCGCAAGGAGTATGCCCAGGCGGACATTCCCATGCTGCCTGTTACCCATGGGGTCGCCTATACCAAATTGCACGTGCTGCTCTACACCCTGATCCTGTTCGCGGTCAGCCTGTTGCCGTTTATCACGGAAATGAGCGGGCTGATCTATCTCATCGGGGCGGTGTTATTGGGCGGCCGCTTCCTGTATTGGGCGATTGCCCTGATGTTCGACAGGCACCGCCACGCGCCTGTCAAAACCTTCAAGTACTCGATCACCTACCTGATGCTGCTGTTTGTCGTACTGCTGGCGGATCATCACTACCGGACTTTGGGGATAGGCTAATGGACATGCGAATTTCACAACGATGGATTACAGGCTTTCTGATTGCGGGAATGCTGGTGCTGAGCACTTTGGTTCTGGTGCAACGTTTGTCTGGCCCACAAATGGTGTCTGCCGAGCAGCTGCAGGCCTGGGGCGCCTATTTGTATCCAGAGCCCAGAGAATTGAGCGCCTTTGCCCTGGTGGATGACCAGGGGCAACTCTTCGACAACCAGCGGTTGCAGGACAAGTGGACCCTGGCCTTCTTCGGCTTTACCCGCTGTCCGGATGTGTGTCCCGCCGGTATGGCCATTCTGAAACAGTTTCATAAGATCATGGCGGGATCTCCCCTGGCGGAAAACACCCAGGTGGTATTGGTCAGTGTCGATCCGGAACATGATACGCCCGAGGTTATCGGATCCTATGTCAAACAGTTTGATCCGTCCTTCATTGGTGTTACCGGCGATCAAAGGCAGATCCAGGAACTGGCTCATCAGCTTCACGTGGTATTTGCGGATCAAGGTGACCAATCCCACGAGGGCCATGTAGATATTCTCCACAGCAGCCAGATTGTCCTGTTCGACCCCCAGGGCCGGCTAGCGGGTTTCTTCCGCTCGCCCCACAACGCCGGCGATATGTGGCTGGCCTACCAAGGCATTCGGATGTAGCCTTGCGGGTTGAGCCGTAGAGCCCACCAAGGCTTTGCTGGCGCGATTGCTCATACTAGAGAGGTATTGGCTACTGGCGGAAATTGAGGAGGAGATGTCATGAAACGCGAAGCAAGTGTGGCACTGGTAACCGGTGGCGCCCAGGGGATTGGCAAAGGCATTGTCACCTACCTGCTTCAGCATGACTGGCGTGTCGTCTTCATGGATGTGGATGAGAAGGCCGGTGGCAGGCTGATAGAAGAAGTGGGGCGCAATGGCGGCATTTGCTTTGTGCCGGGAGACGTTTCACAAGAGGACTCGGTGAAGCAGGCCGTGGAGGAAGCCTATAACTGGGGCGGTCGCCTGGATGCCCTGGTCAACAATGCCGGGATCGCCAACCCCCACTCAGGCCCCATCGAACAATTGGCATTGGCAGACTGGCAGCGCTGGCTGGACGTAAACCTGACCGGGCCCATGCTGATGACCAAGCACGCGGTACCTTACTTGCGGGAATCGAAAGGCGCCATTGTGAACATCGCCTCCACCCGTTCTGTGCAGTCAGAGCCGGATACGGAAGCCTATGCGGCCTCCAAAGGCGGGTTGGTGGCTTTGACCCATGCCTGTGCCATCAGTCTGGGGCCGGATATTCGCGTGAATGCCATCAGTCCTGGCTGGATTGATGTGCGGGCTTGGCAGGCTGGTGCGCCAGAGGAAGTGGCACCGCTTAAGGATCTGGATCATCGCCAGCATCCGGCCGGACGGGTTGGCCAGCCTGCCGACATTGCGGCCCTGGTGCGTTATCTGATCTCGCCGGAGGCGTCTTTCGTGACGGGGCAGAATTTCGTAGTGGACGGAGGCATGACCCGAAAAATGATCTACGCCGACTAAAATTGAACTCCCCTCTCCCACCTGGGCGGGCTGCGCAGGCAGAGGGCCCGAGGCCTCAAACCAGCACGAAACCTCTAACGGGCCTGATAGCTCGCGCCCTCTCCCCAGGTGAGAGAGGGAATTGTTCAAGTCCATGTCTCCTCGGCTTTTCTTACAACCACCCCGACTTCTTAAGCTTCCGGTACAGAAATCCACAGCCCAGGAGCGTGACTGAAACCACGCCAAAATAGCCGTATTTCCAACCCAACTCCGGCATAAATTCGAAGTTCATGCCATAGAGACTGAACACCACGGTGGGAATGGCGAGAATGGCACCCCAGCCGGCCAGTTTTCGCACGATATCGTTCTGCCCGATGGTGACCAGGGCCAGGTTGATTTGCATGGCCGACATCAGCATCTCCCGCATGCTTTCCGCATCCTTCATCACGCGCATGCAGTGGTCCTGCACGTCCCGCAGGTAGGCATGGAGCGGCTTGGGTAGAAGGTCGTCATGGAAGCGCATCAGTTCATTGCAGACATCCACGATGGGCGCGGCGGCGTCCCGCAGGCTCATCAGCTCCCGCTTGAGGCCATAGGCTTGCTCGAGCCTGATCCGCCCCAGGTTTTCCTGGAACAGGCCGGCCTCCAGGTTCTGGAACCGCTGGCGCAGATCGCTCAGGGCCAAGGCGTAGTTGTCGACGATTTCATCAAGAATGGCGTAAATGACAAAGCCCGGCCCTATCGCCAGCTTTTGGGGAACGCGCTCGCAACGTTCCCGAACCTTTTTGTAGCCTGCGGAAATACCGTGGCGGATGGAAATCAGAAAGTTCTTTCCGGCAAACAGGTGGGTTTCGCCCAGCACCAGCCGGTCGTCCACCATGGTGGCGGTTTTGGCCACGATAAACAGGGATTCGCCGTAGAGTTCTAGTTTCGGGCGCTGATGGGCATTTTGGGCGTCCTCGATTGCCAGTTCGTGGAGTCCAAACTCTTCTTGAATCCTCAGCAAGAGGGCCTGGTCCGGCTCCCGCAGGCCAATCCACACAAAGACCTGCGGGTCCTGGAGCAGCTGCCGGATGCCTTCCACCGGCACCTCGCCCAAGCGTTGACCCAGCCGGTAAGCAACGCTGTTCACCACCTTCGACATAGAATCCACCTCGTACGAAGATTTTTATTATGTAAGGCAGACTAGCGGAATCGGAGCCAGACACCAACCGCCTTGGGAAACCGGGTTTCTTTGGGTTGCCAGGCTTTTCAACTCTATCATCCTTCATGAATGGGTTGTGAAGATGACTTCTGTCTCAGTACTTGCCCTTCCCATGGGTTAAAGTTTGAACTCCGGGAAGTGCAGTAGCTCTCGGTTGTTCCAGGTCAGTGTCCGGAAACACCAAGGAAGGGGTAGACATGAAAGACGCAAGGCTTTTTTCAAAGGCAATACGAGAAAACTCCTTTACCTGCTCATTGGCGGCCCTGCTGCTATTGATCGGCTTCTTGCTACTCCTGTCGGCGTCGGAGACAGGGCTGGCTCTGCGGCCAGAGTGGTTCGATGCGGTACCGTTGGCCTTCTGGCGCATTTTAGGGCTGTTCTTCTGCGGTGCAGCGTTCTTCGCCCTACTGTTGTGTTACTTCGTGATCCGCCACGGGTACAGGCACTACCTGTTTGAGAAGCACGGCATCACCCGAAGTGCCCAGGTACTGGCCAAGGATTTGTCTGAAGTCCGTCTGAATGGCTCGCGCCAAGAGGGCCGGGACGAGCCGCGGCTGGTGCGGTTTGGCCAGGTTGTCTACCGCTATGACATCAACGGCAAGACCATTGAAGACAGCTTTATTCTCAGCGAGCCGGAGATCGGGCTGTTTGACCTGATCCAGGTGGGGGACGAGATCCCCATTCGCCTGCTTCCCCATCGGCCGCGCCAATCCTCCCCCCACCGTACTCGGCTGCACCAGCAATATCGCTGGTCGACCTATGAGCCGGCCAGGGCACGAGCAACCTCACGACCGGTGGTGGCTCTACAGCCTCAATGAGGGGCTGCTCACTCACCCAGAGCTTCTTAAAAAACGTCAGGGCAAAGAGCGAAGAGCAGCCGGAAAGGCTGCTCTTCCTTGGGAAATTTGTAGCCTGACGTAATGTAATGTTTGATCGCCAATTGAAAAATTCTGTTAACTCCTTTTGTAAACAAAAGGTTATGTAATTTCCCCGATGAAACAATGGTTTAGAGCGCAATTGACAACATTTTGTCGGTCGTTAACATGCGCCGCTCGCACAAACCTGCCAACCATCACCTTCGTCTGAAAAGGGGTTAGCCCCGGGACGAAGCGTTCACTCTATAACTACAACCCGGATGGACTTCAGGGTGCTTGGAGAAGCGCCTGCGGTGAAGTTTTGTGTTTAACACTGGAAGCGGAAGCAAGTGAGTCGCCGACGGCCGTGGTCGGTAAGTCGCTTCACTTACAGTCTCTGCAGCCACAGGTTCTATAGAACCACACAGACTCTATTTCTATCTCGGTCTGATTCCTTCCTCGGCTGAAAACGCCGGGCTCTGTTACAACCAAGAATTCCAAAGGTGACGTTGTGAAGTTCATTAAGAACATGAGTGTAACCATTAAGATTCTCTTGATGGTCTTAATCCCCATGGCAGGTTTGCTGTACTTTTCCATCAGCTCGGTTGCAGATAGTTACCAGACTGCTGGGGCGATTCAGAATATCCAGGTAGGCATCCGGGCCAGTGCGATGGCCGGTGACAACCACCTGGTCTCTTTCCAGGAATGTGCGAAAGCGATCGCCGGTGTTTTGCAGGCCGAACAGGGCAGCGGCAATAGCTAGGATAAAAAGAATGAACGTTGCGACGATTGCAGACGCCATTTTCTGACCGATTTTCAGATTTCCGACCACAACTTTCCCCTTTGGGTTGACTGGAATATGGATATGAAACGAAAGGTGAGCGGGCCGGGGCCCTTATTTTTCTTTCGGGGTATGGGATGCGTAATGACGGCTACCTCTGGGGCGCTGTTCCCGCAGCAATGAAGGGTTTGAATTTGAAACAGATCAAGCCCTTGGCTGATAGGGCGGGCTGCGCAGGAAGCAGGCCTTGGATACGCGACAGAATTTCACCAAATAGAAACATCCGTTAGCCATTCTGGATGCAGCCAATCTAAAAGGTGGCTCGGGTCATTTACAAAGAGGTTATGTTGGGAAATGGGAGGGGTTTTGTTGCAAAGGATAGGCTTTTGTTACGAGGGAGGTTTCTGAACAAGCATTGTTTTCGTTCTGTATTCAGGCCGATCCATGGGGATCGGCCTGAGAAATTAGCACTCAATGGAGCTTCAGGCGAGGCTGAATGGCCCGGTTGATCTTGTCCGTAAGCCAGAAGAGGAAACCCCGGGCAAAGCCGTGCAAGGCAATCTGGTGCATCCGATACAGGGAGATGTAGAACAGCCGGGCCAGCTTGGCTTCGATGATGTATTCGCGTCGTGCCCGGTTGCCCATCAGATTGCCGATGCTGCCGTAGTGGCTGAAGGAAATCAGGGAACCATGGTCACGGTAACGGAAGGGCACAGGCTCCAACCCTTGGAGGCGACGGCTCAGGGTCTTGGTCAGAGTCTTGGCCTGCTGGTGAGCGGCCTGGGCCCGTGGCGGCACGGGACGGTCTGAATGGGGCTGGGGGCAGGAGGCACAGTCGCCGAAGGCAAAAATATCCGGATCCTGGGTGGTCTGTAAGGTGTCTTTGACCACTAATTGGTTGGCACGATTAGTCTCCAGCCCGGCCAGATTTTTGAGAAACTCCGGCGCCTTGACACCCGCGGCCCACACGATGATGTCGGCGGGCAGTTCAGTGCCACCGTCCAGCACCAAGCGGTCTTCATCGACCCGGGTGACCCGGGCATTGGTTTTGACTTCAATGTGCAGGCGGCGCAACTCCCGCATGGCAGCGGACGACAGGCGCTCCGGCAAGGCCGGCAGGATGCGGGGACCGGCCTCGATCACGGTAATCTGGACACTGTCCGGCTGCAGATGGTTAAGACCATAGGAGGGCAGTTCACGGGAAGCCCGGCGCAGTTCCGCAGCCAGTTCAACGCCGGTGGCCCCGGCACCCACAATGGCGATATGAAAATTTTCCAAGCCGTTGGTTTGAGCTTGGTACTCCTTCGACAGGAAGGTGTTCAGGATCAGGCGATGGAACGAGCGCGCCTCGTTCAGGGTATCCAGGAACAGGCAGTTTTCCTTGACGCCGGGAGTGCCGAAGTCATTCGCCAGGCTGCCGACGGCAATCACTAAAGTGTCGTAGGATTTACGCCGCTCCGGGACGATGACCTCGCCATCTTCATCCAGAATGGGAGCCAGCACGACCTCCTTTCGCTCCCGGTCGATGTCGGTTAACGAGCCCAGGCTAAACTCAAAATGATGTCGCTTGGCGTGGGCGCGGAAGTTGACTTCATGGGCGGCGGAGTCCAGCGAGCCGGAGGCGACCTCATGATACAGGGGCTTCCAGATGTGGGTCAGCTGGGAGTCGACCAGCACGACGCGGGCACGCTTGCGTTTCCCCAACCGATGCCCCAGTCGCGTCGCCAACTCCAGGCCGCCGGCACCGCCGCCCACGATCACGATCGTATGCAATGAATCACTCATGTAGAGTCTCCACTAGAGAAAAAACAAAAACTATGCGGGCTCAGCCGTTACCTAATGTTCACTCTCATTGATTCTTCAGAAGATCCATCAGGCTGGCCATAGTGGCTTTCCCCCTTATCTTGTTGGCGACAGGATCGCTGGGGCCGACCCCTTCCCAAATCAGGTCTTCCTGGGGCAGTTCCTCCAGAAAACGGCTGGGGGTGCTCTCGACTTTCTCGCCGTACTGCTTGCGTTCGCCTGCATAGGTCAGGGTCAGGGTGCGCTGGGCGCGGGTAATGCCCACGTACATCAGGCGGCGCTCTTCTTCGATTTGGTCCGTTTCGATGCTGTTGCGGTGAGGTAGGAGTTCTTCTTCCAGGCCCATGATGAACACATGGGGAAATTCCAGCCCTTTGGACGCATGCAAGGTCAGCAGGTGCACCTTGTCACTGTCGTCCTCTTCTTCCCGCTGTTCCATCATGTCCCGCAGAATCAGGCGACTGATGGCGTCCTCGACCCCGATTTCGTCGGCCGTGCCTTTGTCTTGCTCCAGCATCCGCTGCAGGGAGTCTATCAGATACCAGATATTATTCATGCGCCGCTCCGCCTGCGCGGGGGAGTTGCTGTTCTGGTGAAGCCAGTCTTCGTAATCAATGTCAGTAAACAGTTGCTTCAGGGTGCGTATGGCGTCCTCTTGATGGCAGCGCCGGGCCGTGTCCTGCAACCAGCTGCAGAAGCGGCGCAGCCGCTCCAGAGCTCTCTCGCCCAGGTACTGCTCCACCCCCAGTTCCTGACAGGCCTGGAACAGGCTGACATCCCGCTGGGTGGCATACTGGCCCAGCTTTTCCAGGGTGGCCGGGCCGATTTCCCGGCGCGGCACGTTGATGATCCGCAGAAAGGCGGCGTCGTCATCGGGGTTCACCAGAAGCCGCAGATAGGCCATGGCATCCTTGATCTCATTGCGGGCGAAGAAGGAGGTGCCGCCGCTGAGACGGTAAGGAATCTGGTATTGCTGTAGCTTCATCTCCAGCAGCCGGGACTGGTGGTTGCCCCGGTACAGCACGGCAAAGTCCTTGAAATCAGCCTTGCGCTTGAGTTTTTGGTCGATGATCTCGGTGGCTACCCGTTCTGCTTCCGCGTCTTCGTTGCGGGTACGGATCACCCGGATTTCCTCGCCCAGCCCGTACTCACTCCACAGGGCTTTGTCGAACACGTGGGGGTTGTTGGCGATCAGGGTATTGGCAGCGCGCAGGATACGGGAGGTGGAACGATAGTTCTGCTCCAGCTTGATCAGGCGCAGGTTGGGGAAGTCATCCATCAGACGCGCCAGGTTTTCCGGCCGCGCCCCGCGCCAGGCGTAGATGGACTGGTCGTCGTCCCCGACCACGGTGAAGCGGGCATGGCTGCCGACCAGCTGCTGGACCAGCTCATACTGGGCCATGTTGGTGTCCTGGTATTCGTCCACCAGCAGGTAGCGGATCTTCTGCTGCCACTTTTCCAGAATCGCCGGGTGCTCCCGATACAGCTTCACCGGCAGCAGGATCAGGTCATCGAAATCCACCGCGTTATAGGCCCGCAGGTAGCGGTTGTAGAGCTCATAGACGCGGGCGGCGCGGGCTTCTTCTTCGTCTTGGGCGTGAGACAAGACATAGTGAGGATCGAGCAGATCGTTCTTCCAGTTGGACAGGCGCATCTGCAGGTCGTTGATCTCATCGCCCTCTTCGGCATATTCCTTCAGCACGATATCGCGGATCAGGGCTTTGGCATCTTCTGAGTCGAAGATGGAAAAGCCGGCCTTGAAGCCCAGGGTCTTGTGTTCCTGGCGGATGATATTGAGGCCCAGGTTATGGAAGGTGGACACGGTCAACCCGCGGGCCTGGCTGCCCTTGATCAGCTTGCCGACCCGTTCTTTCATTTCCCGGGCGGCCTTGTTGGTAAAAGTGACCGCCGCGATATGGGCGGCGCGGATGCCGCACTCTTCGACGAGATAGGCGATCTTGCGGGTAATGACACTGGTCTTGCCACTGCCGGCGCCGGCCAACACCAGCAGTGGCCCGTCAATATAACGAACCGCCTCTTGTTGGCGAGCATTTAATCGGGACACTCTGAATCACCTGCGGGAATTAAGGAGGAAAATGGATCAAGCTGTAGCGTCGGGAGATTGTAGCAGAGACGGGCTCATCGCAAAGACGAGATTGTAACCCGAGATGAAATGGTAACCTGCCGGGACGGTCTCCGCAGATGAAGGCTTAATCAGGGGGGAATGGCGCGGGGCGGAGGGAGCCCGGACAGTCAATGGGGATGCAAATTGATGCCCGGTTCCAGCTGCTGTCGCAGGAGTTTATCTGCTAGACTCTTTTCCATGCTGTATTTCCATTCAAGATGTAGTGAGCCTGTGGACCAAACATGAGTGAGCCTTGTCCAGGAACACCGCTGGAGTCCTTCCGGGTTCTTTTATTAACCACTGACCAGATGGATTACCTGTGGCTGTCTCAGCTGCTGGCCCGGGATTCGTCCATCCGTTGGGAGCTCAGTTGGGTTAATGCTGTCTCCGCCAGCCAGGAGCAACTCCACCGGGAAAGTTACGATATCATCGTCTGGGACGTCCTGTTTCACCAGGATGACAGCCTGACGTTTCTCCGCTTTCTAAGCCGCCAGCATCAACAGACACCGGTGATTGCGCTCTCGGCGGATGTCTCGCCTCAATTCGTGCGGTCTTTGTTCCAGGCCGGTGCCCACGACTGCCTGACCCGCCGTCATCTGGGCAATGAAGAGTTTCTACGGGCTTTGAGCCATGCGGTGTTTCGCCAGCGCCAGGTTCAGCAACGCCATCCGGCCGGACCGGGTATCGGGGCTGTGAACCGCAAGCTGTTTCACGAACAACTGCAGCAGGCGATCCTGCGGGCCGAACGGAAGCAGGAACGGGTCGGTCTTCTGTTTATCAATATCGATGAGTTCCGACGCATCAACAGCAGTCTGGGATATCGAGCAGGCGACGAGTTGATTTGCCAGGTAGCGGCCCGCCTGCAGGGGCTACTGCGTCGCTCGGACAATCTGATCCGGATTGGTGGCGATGAGTTTGCCATTATCCTGGAGAAGATTCCCCACAACCTCAGCCTGGTACGGGTCGCCCAAAAGGTCCAGAACGCCTTTGCCGAGCCTTTCACATTGAGCCAGCAGCAGGTGTCATTGACCGTCAGCATGGGGTTGGCCACCTACCCGGACAACGGTGTCTCGGCGGATTTGCTCTTGCGTAGCGCCAACCAAGCCATGTTCGAGGCCAAGTTCGAGCACGGCAACAGCTATCGCTTCTACAATCAGAAGATGAATGCCGAGGTCAACCGGCAACTGGCCCTGGAGACTGATTTCCGCCAGGCACTCCGGAGCGATCAGTTGATCTTGCACTATCAGCCCAAGGTGGACGTTCGCACCAATCGGATTGTGGGAATGGAAGCGCTGGTACGTTGGCAGCATCCGCACCTGGGGCTGCTGGGGCCGGGACACTTCATTGGGCTGGCGGAGAAAACCGGCATGGTGATTCCCATGGGATACTGGGTCATTCAGCGTGCCTGTGCGGATATGGAGGAGTTGGCCCGTCTGGGGTATGAGGATCTGGACTGCTCGGTCAACCTGTCGTTTCGCCAGTTCTTCGATAAAAAGCTCAGTGAAACCCTGCAGCGAATTATCGCCAATGCCCAGATTAACACTCGGCGGCTGGAGTTCGAGCTTACCGAATCAGCCATGATGTTTGATCGGGAGTACACCCAAAGCTGCCTGAGCCAGTTGCACAGCATCGGCATCCGCTTCGCCCTGGATGATTTCGGAACCGGCTATTCATCTTTTTCCCATTTACAGCGGTTTCCCATTTCCACTTTGAAAATCGACAAGTCCTTTATCGACAATGTCACCACCAATGCCGATGACGCCATTCTCGTGCGGGGGATCATCAGTCTAGCTCACAGCCTGCATATGACAGTCGTGGCGGAAGGTGTGGAAACGGCGGAGCAGTACGAGTTTTTGCGCAGCCATCAGTGCGACCAGGTGCAGGGGTACTATTTCAGTCCCGGCGTGACTCTGGAAGCCTTTGTGGAATTGCTGAAAAAACAGCAACGCAGCATTGAGGCCGAATCGAAGGACCAAAAAGAGCGGTTTTGACAGGCTCCAACGGGGGAGCCTGTCAGGCTTAGATTGCGCTCGCGCTTATTGCAGGCGACGACGCAGCCCCAGACCCAGCATACCCAGTCCCAGCAGGGCCAGGGAAGCCGGCTCGGGAACCGAGGAGGCCTCACGAACCAGAGTAATGGTTGCTTCTACCTTGGCGCCGTGTTTCTTGCCTTCGTGGAGTCCGAACAGACCTTCGTTGAATTTCTCGTCTGACAGATCAATGATGATCAGCCCGTCATTGGCTGCGCCATAGGTCAGCTCAAGCGGGTCGCCCCAACGAACTTCACCCCACTGAGTCGCGTCAAACCAGCCCCAGGTTCCACCGACAGTTACACCGCCCAGAGAGCCTCCGAAGATTGAAGGGAGCAGGAATGAAAAGTCTACAGAAATGGCTTGGGGTACTTTGTCATCGCTGCCTACATCCGACTCGTTCGTCCAGATCTTGAACAGATCAAAAGTCACGCTGTCGCCGACAGCCAAATCATAGGTGAAGGGGTTGGCGGCGATTTCGTGCTGATTCACCACCAGCCCCGGGTCAGAACCATTCACGTTGACCGTGTAGTTAGCTGAAATGACGACCGCATTGGCCAATGTGGGAACGGCGAGTAATGCACTTAAAGCCAGTGCGGATACAGTATGCTTCATTTTCATCTCCTTGAAATATTATTGTTTTCCTACAGCTATTTCTTTAAAGCAAAAGCTATGCCTGCTCGCTCTAACCATTAAGGTTTTAGGGGTTCTGGCGGCTTGACTAATGGATCGCCACGACCATGTGTAAATTTTATGGACGATTGGGCTTCCAGGCCGTTGCCTTTTTAAGACAGGCGGCTGATGGCTGCCCCAAAAAAGACCTTTTTATTTAAACCAGTGATATTAAAGGAGTTGTTTTTATTGAAAAAACAGCCGGGGTGTTTGGTTTTGTGCTTTAGTCCGCTTTTTCGATGTGATCCAGTTTGTAAGTGTCTACTTTATTTACAGCTTCTGAATTGTCAGGATTTGGTAGGTAATCTCAGTCAGAGTCGGACGAGAAGCACAGCTTGCATGGCTGCATCCGGAGCCATTCGCTATAATCCGCCCAATCGATTACTGCGTCTCCGGTTCCTGCCGATACAACTTTTCTGAGCACCAAAGGTATACCGCTCCATGACTCCAATTTTTCAGCGCATCGCCGACGAGCTCGGCGTC
>JAJUGC010000005.1 GCA_029268325.1 Gammaproteobacteria bacterium
GCGCCAGGCAAACGAGGCCTTCAGCAAAGGCAATTTCCTGAACAGCGACCAAACGCGTTTTTACCAGGACATGTACGACAGCCAGCTGAGCGTTACCTTGTCCGAGCAGGGCGGGCTGGGCTTGACCCAGGTCCTGATGCGGCAATTGGGCGGCAACAATGTGCCGCAGTCCCCGTCTGGAAGCGTTGGACGTCAGGATTTTGCCGACCTGCAAGACTATTGGCGAAACCCGCAGCAGGCAGAGCTGGCCCGCCAGGCCCGTGAGTCCCTGGGGCAGGTGGATGAGCTGGTGGAACGGCTCGGCTTTGCCAATGGGCTTTATGGGGAGGGACAGGACGTGCCTAAGCCCTCTGGGGGCAAGGCCGTGAGTCAACCGGATCCGATTGTATTTCATAGCCCCGAGGAGTTTGTGGCTCACCTGTATCCCATTGCCAAGCAAGTGGGCGATGAGCTGGGTGTGGATCCCAAGGTTTTGCTGGCCCAATCCGCCCTGGAAACCGGTTGGGGCAAGCATGTAATGCCCCGGGGTGGGGGTAGTAGCTACAACCTGTTCGGCATCAAGGCAGACCAGCGCTGGAAGGGCGAGGTCACGGTTGTTTCCACAGTGGAGTACCGGGGCGGCGTGCCGCTGCGGGAAAAGGCCAGCTTCCGGGCCTATCCCTCCTACGAGGAAAGCTTTCGGGATTACCTGGACTTCCTGCGCAACAACCCGCGCTATGCAAATGCCTTGGAGCAGGTCGGCGACAGTGAAGCCTTCGTGGCGGAACTCCAGCAAGCGGGGTATGCGACAGACCCCAACTACAGTGACAAGATTACCCGCATCATGCAAGGCCAGCGCCTGCAAGCGGCTTTGCGCCAGAATGGCGGTTGAAGGCGGTAACTTATGAGTAATTCCTTAATCCATATTGGCCTGACGGGACTGAAGGCGCACCAATCCGCTCTTTCGGTTACCGGCAACAATATCACCAATGCCAATACCGATGGGTACAGCCGCCAACGGGTCAACCTGGAGGCCAGCCTAAGCGTTCAGACCGCAGGCGGCTATTTGGGCACTGGTGTCAACCTAATCAATATTGAGCGGCTCAACAGCCACTTCATCAATACCCAGTTGCGCCTGGATACGTCCCATTACCACCATTACAACAGCCTGAATACCTACCTGGGCCAGGTGGACAAGCTGCTGGGCAACTCCTCTACGGGATTGTCGACGTCCTTGTCCAACTTTTTCAGTGCGCTCCATATGGTGGCCGATGACCCTACCTCCATTCCGGCACGGTCGACGGTCGTGGGCGAGGCCCAGGCATTAACCACCAGGTTTCACACGCTTTACAACCAGCTGAACCAGATTGGCCGGAGTGTGGACCAGGAAATAACCTCCATTGTTCCCCAGATCAACAGTCTGTCCCAGAGTATTGCGGAACTGAACGTGGCCATTGTCTCGGCAGGGGGCGGTACCTCCCGTCAGCAGCCTAATGATCTGCTGGACCAGCGGGATGAGAAGATTCGCCAATTGGCGGAATTGGTCGCAGTGAATGTGGTCGATGCGGGGGATGGAACGGTCAGTCTGTTCATTGGTAAGGGGCAGTCACTGGTAGTGGGCAACCGGGCCAATACTTTGAGTGTGGATCAAAGTGCGAGCGACCCGGCACGGCGCGACATCTTCATCGAGCAAAACGGCCAGAAGTCCCTGATTACCTCAGAGGTGACGGGCGGCAAGTTAGGCGGCGTGCTGGCATTTCGCGATACTGCCTTGAGAGATTCCATCAACAGCCTGGGCCGTATTGCCCTGAATATTGCCGAGGCCGTGAATGAACAGCACCGTTTGGGCGTGGATCTGCGGGGCAACCCGGGGTTGGACTTTTTCCGGGATCTAAGCACTTCCGCCACGGTGTCTGCTAATGAGAAAAACCAGGGGAACGGTAAGGTCACGGTTCAGGTCAGTGACGCCCAGGCCTTGACCACCGAGGACTACGAGCTGCGCTTTCTGGATAGCGACCGGTACGAAATTACCACGGCGGCAGGTGTGCTCGTGGGAAGTGGGCAGGTTCCTGACGATCTTCAGCTGGCAGGGATGACCATTCAGTTTCCTGAAGGCGGATTTCAGACTGGTGACCGTTTCCTGATTACGCCAACTCGCCATGCGGCCCAGGAAATTTCAGTCAGTGTTACTGAGCCTGAGGCACTGGCACTGAGTTTTCCTTTACGGACGGCCAGTGGAGAGAAAAACACCGGCACCGCCACCATGACCCAGGGAGAGCTTTATGGCGGTGACACCAGTGGTATGCACCTGGTGGATCCGGCAACGCCATTGCCGGTCAGGATCAGCTTTACCCAGGCCGCGCCCAATGACCCCTTAACCTATACCATTGAGGGGGTGGCAGGCACCTTTACCCATGAGCCGGGCAAGCAGATTGAGCTGTTTATCCCGGGGGAGAGTGGCGACAAAGGCTACCGTTTCACGATCTCGGGTACGCCAAAAACCGGGGACGAGTTCACCATTGAGGCCATGGATCCGACTGCTATGGGGATCTCTGACAACCGGAATGCCCTTGCGCTGACAGCGCTTGAATCTGCCTCACTGGTGGAGGGTTCCCTGAGCTTCGCGGGCGCCTACACCTATACGGTGCAAACGGTTGCAACAGCCACCAGCCAAGCCCGGATCAGTACGGAAACCGCCCATTCCTTGATGCAGCAGTCTGAAGCCAGCTGGCAGTCCCTGTCAGGGGTGAACCTTGATGAAGAGGCGGGTAAGCTGATCCAGTTCCAGTCCGCCTATAACGCTTCGGCGCAGGTTGTGAGCATCGCCCGGGAGTTGTTCAACACCCTGATTTCCGTTTTTTGATTGATGGTGGGTCAACAGGATAGAGAGCTATGCGTATTTCGACTCAGCAGATTTTCGGCCGCAGCCTGACCAGCATGCAGGAGGCGAATAGCCAACTGCAAAAGACCCAAATGCAGATTTCCACTGGCAAAAAGATTCTGACGCCGGCGGACAATCCCTATGCCACGACCCGAATCAGCCAGGTTAATCACTCCCTGGCCATGAACTCCCAATTCGAGCGCAATATCGATTTGGCCCAGAACCGGCTGGAGCAGCAGGATAGCCTGCTGGATGGGATCAGCAACATTCTGCTGCGGGTTCGCCAACTGACGACCCAGGCGGGGAACGGTACCCTCAACCATGAAGACAAACAGTTTATCGCCGACGAGCTGAGACAGAGGCTGGATCAGCTGGCGGGCATGATGAACTCCAAGGATGCCGGCGGAGAGTATGTGTTTTCCGGCTTTCGAGGGGACCAGATTCCTTTTGTGAAAGAGCAGGGCAGCTATGTTTACCTGGGGGATGAAGGCCAGCGTTATGTGCAGGTGGACATGCAGGTGAATGTTGCCGTGAGCGAAAATGGCAAGGCCCTGTTTATGGATATTGCCAATGCCTCCTACGGCAAGGTGCAGACCACGTCCACAAGCGCCAGCATTACTGCCCAGTCCCTGGTTGACGAGGCAGCCCTGAAGGCTCTTTATCCCCATGACCTGGAGCTGAGCTTTGATGGCACGGGTTTCCAGGCAACTGCCAATGGCGTGCCCGTGCCTGTGGCCTATGATGACACCACCGGAGTGGTGACGGTTGCCGGCATGGAGTTTACGGTGGAGGGAATGGAAGCCGGTGACGAGTTCGTGGTGGAAACCAGGCCTAAACAGGGCATCCTGAACACGCTTGAAAGGTTGATTGACGGGCTCGAGAACGAAAGGGGCCAGGCAAACTATTTCAACATGATTGATGCCACACTGGATAATTTGACCAATGCGGAAACCACTATTTTAAGTGCCCGTAGCCGAATCGGTGCCCGCTTGAATACGGTGGAAAGCACCAAGGAAATGCTGGGTGATGTTTCCCTGTTAAATAAAGAAGTCCTGTCTGAAATGCAGGATCTGGACTATGCGGAAGCCATCAGCCAGCTTTCCATGCAAAGCTTTGTGCTGACGGCAGCCCAGCAGACCTATGCCCAGGTTTCCCGTCTGTCCTTGTTCGACTATCTGTAATCCTTCCCGCCTTTTTAGTTTTTTTATCCCGCATTCATCCCCTCTGATCGAGGGGAGAGTGCCGGGGTGATCAGTTTGCAGGTCTGGCCCTAATTCTGGGTGGACTGTTGCCTGTTCCACAAAATCAGCGATCCGTCAGGGCCAGCCATTGCATTTCCTCCCCGATGGCAGTTAACTCCGGCCAGATGCAATATCCAGGGAGAGAATAAAAGATGAAAAAGCCCCTTGTCGTACTCATGCTCGCGATTGGGATGTCAGCCTGCAGCGATGATGGGGGTTCATCTGGTCCGGAGCCGGTCGTCCATGCCCAGCCGACGGGTATTTGGCGGGGCTGCTTAACGACCATCCTGGAGTGGGAATATAAAGGAGAGCCGGAGTATGAAGACTTCACTTGCCAGGATCCCTTGGGCGCGGGCCAGCATCCCATGCTGGTGGTGGCAGACTCCCAGAGACGCTTCCGGGTCTTTTCTGAGTTCGGAGTCGTGCACAGCTATGATGCGGACAGCTCCCATCGGGAATGGACCACTGCACCCTTTCTGGCCCTGGGGCAGGTGACGACCAGGGAAAATGCCAGTATGGGTCATTGGGGCATTTTTTCGGTGAACCCGGAGACGGACCTGCCTCCTAGCCTGGAAACACTCCAGTACCGAAAAGCCACATCCAAAGGGGAGATGGTAACGGCGGAATCCTGGCGGGGCACGATCTCTTGGGAGAATCTCGACTATTTCAAATTTGACCTCGCCTATGACGAAGCTGAGTCTCAACGGGGAGCGAGTCTGACTCGCCTGGAAGGGGTCTGGCAAAACGCCGATGATGAGGCGGAGCCGCTGACCATCCAGTTTCACTCTGATGGGCGCTTCGAAACAGATGTTAATGCCAGTGGCAATTGCCTCTACAACGGCAAAGTGTCGGTTCCGGATCGGGCGCAGAACCTTTACCGCCTGACCGGCGTAACCGTTGACCATAGTCCGTCGGGCCGGTGCTTCGGAAAAAACCCGCAAGACTTCCTGCGGGGCGACTATGGCGGTGTTGCGGTCCTGGTGGAGGAAAATGGAATCGACGTCTTGAAGATTATGCTGACCCATGAGTTCCGACTGCTGAATCTCAATTTGCGCAGCAACTGAGAGCTGCTGTGTGATGATGGCGCGCTGTGGTGTGCCTGCTCTTTTGAGTCAGTTTCGCTTGTTACCGGTTTGAGCGACTCAAAGGGGCATCGTCAGTAGCAAGGGTAGGGCAGGCCTGGGTGTCTGCCCCATAGTGCCATCCCGTTGGACCTTTCTGTCATAACCAGATGAAAAGTATTGGAAGATGAGCGGGATTGGGAGATAAACGCACAGACGCGTTAATGACGCGAACAGGCTAGGAAAGTATTTGATGAAAGTAGCCAGAAGAAGGGAGTAGGCTGAGCCTGGGGAGAGTGAACCAAGCCGAAAGGCATGGTAGCAGCGGTCGGAGTCGAACCGACACGGGTTTTACCCCACCGGATTTTGAATCCGGCGTGTCTACCAATTTCACCACGCTGCCATAAACTTTGAATAACAGCAGGACTTTTAATGGCTGGCACTGTCAAACTGACTAGGACAAGCCATGCGTCTCTGCTTAGGCTGGGCATTATAACCGCTCACGCAGTGTCGTCAATGCTTGTTTGAAATATTGTAATACCTAGCCGTTTTTAGGCATTTCCGTTAAGCTAGACAACCCTTGCAACCAGCGTGCACGACCTATTCATGCAAGTTTCCGATTTTGACTTTAACCTCCCCGACGAGCTGATTGCCCGCTACCCGGCACCGGAGCGTACTGGGAGCCGTATGCTCTGTGTCGACCCCGTGTCGGGCTCTATCCAGCATAAGCATTTCCAGGATATTCTAGAGTTGCTCAGCCCTGATGATCTGCTGGTGTTCAATGACACCCGGGTCATTCCGGCGCGGCTGTTCGGTAAGAAGGAAACCGGGGGACAGATTGAAATTCTGGTAGAGCGGATCGAGGGCGAAAACTGCGCACTTTGCCATGTGCGGGCCAGCAAGCCCCCAAAACCTGGTTCGAAAATCCTGCTGGATGAGCAGGTTGTGCTGGAGATGGTCGAGCGTCAGGGAGATTTGTTCCGGCTGCGTTTTCCGCCGGGGGAGGCGGTCCTGTCCGTTCTGAACCGTATTGGCCATATGCCGTTGCCTCCCTATATCGACCGGGCCGACCAGCTGACCGACCGGGAGCGCTACCAAACGGTTTATGGGCGAAAAGAGGGAGCGGTGGCGGCGCCAACCGCAGGTCTGCATTTTGATGAGCCCCTGCTGGAGGCAATTCGGGCTAAGGGCATCCGCACTACCTTTGTGACCCTCCATGTGGGGGCGGGAACCTTTCAGCCGGTACGTGTCGATCGGGTCGAGGAGCATCAGATGCATTCGGAACTGGCTGAAGTCAGTGCCGAGGTGTGTGAACAGGTTGCTCAGACCAGAGCGCGTGGCGGGCGGGTTATTGCCGTAGGGACTACCAGCGTCCGTGCACTGGAGTCCGCCAGTCGTTCAGGGCAGTTACAGCCGTTCACCGGCGAGACAGATATCTTTATCTACCCGGGATATCGCTTTCACAGCGTAGACGCCCTCATCACCAACTTTCATTTACCGCGTTCAACCCTGCTGATGCTGGTCTCGGCCTTTGCGGGCAGGGACTGCATCCTTCACGCCTATGACGAAGCCGTCAAGCAACAGTATCGCTTCTTCAGCTATGGCGATGCCATGTTTATTGAGCGTTCCGCGTCCTTTCGTGAGTAAATCTTGGTTTCTGGAGTATTGAAGTGAGCAGCTCTGGCTTTATGCGCTTTGAGTTATTGAATACAGATGGTCAGGCGCGGCGCGCCAGGCTGAGCTTCCCCCGAGGTGTTGTGGAGACGCCAGCATTTATGCCGGTTGGAACCTATGGCACTGTTAAGGGCATGCTGCCCAGGGATATCGAGGAAATCGGCGCCCACATTATTTTGGGCAATACCTTTCACCTGATGTTGCGGCCCGGGACCGAGGTGATTCGCCAACATGGCGATTTGCATGACTTTATCGGGTGGCAGAAGCCCATTCTGACCGATTCTGGGGGCTTTCAGGTGTTTAGCCTGGGGGAGCTGCGTAAAATTACCGAGCAGGGGGTCAAGTTCCGCTCACCGGTGGACGGTGCCCTTGTGGAACTGACGCCAGAGCGTTCCATGGAGGTCCAGCGCGCCCTGGGCTCGGATATTGTGATGATTTTTGATGAGTGTACGCCATATCCGGCAACCCCAGAACAGGCCCAGCGTTCCATGGAGCTTTCGCTCCGCTGGGCAATGCGGAGCAAGGAGGCCCATGGGGATAATCCCTCGGCTCTGTTTGGGATCGTTCAGGGGGGGATGTATCAGGAGTTGCGGGAGCAGTCCCTGGCGGGGCTGACCAAGATCGGTTTCGACGGCTACGCCATTGGTGGCTTGTCAGTGGGGGAGCCCAAGGAAGATATGCTGCGAGTATTGGGCGGTACCGCTCCCTTGCTGCCGGTCGACCGGCCCCGTTACCTGATGGGAGTGGGCAAGCCGGAAGATATCGTGGAGGGAGTGCGCCGCGGCGTGGATATGTTCGACTGCGTGATGCCAACCCGTAATGCCCGCAACGGACATCTGTTTACCAGCACGGGTGTGGTCAAGATCCGTAACGCCAAGCATCGGCACGACCTGAGTCCATTGGACGAGGCCTGCGATTGCTACACCTGTCAAAACTTCAGCCGCTCCTATTTGCACCATCTGGATCGGTGCGGTGAGATGCTGGGCGCCCAACTCAATACTATTCATAACCTAAGGTACTACCAAAGCTTGATGGCAGGTTTGCGTCAAGCAATTGAAGAAGGTAAATTGAGCGACTTCGTCGATGCCTTCTATCAGCGGCGAGGCGAGGCGACGCCCGCGCTGTAACGGTAGTGGCCACAATCTTTTTAACTGGAGATGAATCTATGCTGTCGCAATTCCACAAAGCAACCCTGGCCCTATCTGTGGCGGCCCTGCCGGCCGTATCAATGGCGCAGGAAGCTGCCCCGCAGCCCCCGAGTGCAATGATGCAGTTTGTGTTCCTCGGTGGTTTCATTCTGCTGTTCTACTTCTTGCTGTGGCGCCCGCAGAGCAAACGTGCCAAAGAGCATAAGCAGCTGATTGGCGGACTTGAGAAGGGCGATGAAGTGGTGACCAGCGGCGGTATTGCGGGCCGCATCGTCCGTGTTAAGGATGACTTTGTAGTGATCCAGGTCGCCGATGATGTAGAAGTAAAAGTACAAAAAATTGCTGTTGCCGCAGCCCTGCCGAAAGGCACTTTGAAGGAAATCTGATTTCGATTGGTATTCGGCCGCTGTTATAGCGGCCGAATGCGCTCTAGCGAACGCATCACAATAATGAAAGGAATGGGCGATACATGCTCAATAAATATCCACTCTGGAAAAATCTGTTGATTCTGGTCCTGATCGGGATCGGATTCATCTATGCGCTACCCAATCTCTATCCGGAAGACTTTGCGGTTCAAATCAGTGGTGCCAGTGCTACCACAGAAGTTGACAAAGGTGTGCTGAGGCGTGCTGAAAATGCCCTGAAAGAAGCCGGGATACCTTATCGGGATCCGGAGCTGGGCGAAACCAACGCGATGGTTCGCGTGGAAACCAATGAGCAGCAGCTGCGCGCCAAGTCTGTTCTGCAAAATGCTTTGGGTAACGACTATGTGGTTGCACTGAACCTGGCGCCAACCACACCAGAGTGGCTAACCAAGATTGGGGCTGCTCCCATGAAGCTGGGGCTGGACTTGCGTGGTGGTGTTCACTTCCTGCTGGAAGTGGATATTCCCGAGGCCCTGAAGTTACGGCTGGATGTGTATTCCAGTGAGCTGAAGCAGCGGATGCGGGATGAGCGGATCCGTTACCGCTCCGTTGATCAGCAAGGCGAACGCTCTCTGGTCATGCGGTTCCGTCAGAGCGAAGAGCTTGCCAAGGCAGAGAGTCTGGTCCGTAAAGACTACCCGGAGTTTGAGCTCTCCAGCCAACAACGGGGCGAAGATATGTTGCTGACCCTGCGTCTGACCGATGCCAAGATCCGGGAGATCGAAGACTACTCGGTCCAGCAGAACCTGACGACCCTGCGTAACCGGGTGAATGAGCTGGGTGTGGCGGAGCCTATTGTCCAGCGCCAAGGCCGCAACCGGATTGTGGTGGAGTTGCCAGGTGTGCAGGATACGGCACAAGCCAAGCGGGTCATTGGCCAGACCGCCAACCTGGAATTCCGTCTCGAGGCGCGGATGGATGCGCCGAGAAGCAGTACGGTGGAGTATGAGTTCCGCAACCAGCCGGGGCGGACGGCATTTTTGGAGCGGGATATTATTGTCACCGGTAACAGCGTTGCCGATGCGTCCCAAGGCTTTGGTGAAACCGGCGCCCCGGAGGTCAATATCACTCTGGATGGCCGGGGCGGCAGTGCGATGAGCCGGGTGACCTCCGGTGCCGTTCACCGGCGTATGGCCGTGGTATTCGTGGAACACCGTTTGCTGGATGATGGTTCGCAGGCCGGTGAAACAGCAGCGGCTCCGCGGCGCATTATCGACAAGAAGATTATCAGCCTGGCAACCATCCAGACGACGCTGGGCAGCAAATTCCGCATCACCGGGCTGAACTCTGTGGCAGAGGCCCAGGAGTTGGCACTGCTGTTGCGCGCCGGCGCCCTGGCAGCTCCCATTTACTTTGTTGAAGAGCGCACCATTGGGCCCAGCCTGGGGCAACAAAACATTGATGCCGGTATCCTCTGTATCATGATTGGCTTTGCTTTCATTGCGGCCTGGATGTTTACCCAATATCACCTGTTTGGGTTGTTTGCCAATATTGCCCTGACCCTGAACATTGTGTTGATGATTGCCTTGATGTCGCTGTTCGGGGCAACCCTTACGATGCCGGGCATTGCAGGTATTGTACTGACCATGGGCATGGCGGTGGACGCTAACGTGCTGATCAATGCCAGGATCCGGGAGGAAGTCAAGGCAGGGTTGCCGCCCCAGTCGGCGATCCGGGCCGGTTATGACCGGGCCTTTACGGCGATTATGGACAGTAACCTAACTACCCTAATGGTTGCGTTGATCTTGTACTCAGTAGGTACCGGGCCGATTCGTGGCTTTGCTGTAACCCTGGGGATCGGGATTGTGGTTTCCATGTTCACTGCGATTATAGTAACCCGAGCCATGGTGAATCTGGTCTACGGAGGTCGTAACGTTAAAAAGCTATCCATTGGCTGGATAAAGAGGGCTCAGTCATGATGACTAACGCAATCCGTTTCATGAGACTTCGGGTGCCGATGGTGGTTTTGGCACTGGTTTTGGTTGTTGGCTCTATTGCCGCGATGATCGTTAATGGCCTTAATTATGGTCTGGACTTCACCGGCGGTACTTTGGTTGAGGTGGAGTACAGTGAAGCTCCAGAGCTGGAAGCGGTGCGCCAGCAGTTGGAAGAAGCCGGTTTTTCCAACGTTGTAGCACAGCAGTTTGGCACTGAAACCAGCCTGGTCATTCGTCTTCAAGAGGAAGGAGAAGACGTTGGAAGGCAGGTTGTAGAAACTCTGCGGGCGGACGGTTCAGAGGTTGAGTTGCGTCGGTCCGAATATGTAGGTGGTCAGGTCGGCTCCGAGCTGCGTGAGAAGGGTGGCTTGGCAATGTTGCTGGCCTTGGGGGCAATCCTGGTTTATGTGGGGTTTCGTTTCCAGTTCAAGTTCGCCATGAGCTCCGTAGTGGCCTTGGCCCATGACGTGATTATCACCGTCGGAGCCTTTGCTCTCTTCCAGTGGGACTTCGACTTGACTGTGCTGGCTGCTGTTCTGGCGGTGATCGGCTACTCCTTGAACGACACCATTGTTGTGTTTGACCGGGTGCGTGAAAACTTCCGCAAGATCCGCAAGGGCACGCCAGAAGAGGTCATAGACATCTCCATAACCCAGACCCTGGCGCGTACCCTGGTCACTTCAGGTACCACCATGGTGGTGACGCTGATCCTGTTCATCTTCGGTGGCGATGCAGTGCGCACTTTCTCAATCGCACTGATGATCGGTATCGGTATTGGAACCTTTTCCTCTATCTATGTCGCAACGGCCATTGCTCTGATGATGGGGGTTTCCAAGGAAGACTTCTTGCTGCCGCCTAAGGAAGGGGCTGAAGGGGTCGAAGCGCGTCCTTGAGGCGCTATGCTTAAAGCACAAACAAAAAAGCCGGATTTTGAGTCCGGCTTTTTTGTTTGTAAGGTCTGTGTCTTTTGGCTCAAACCCCTAGGGCATGCAGCTTCTGGGTGGTCGCCTTGAACAGCTTGGGATTGGCGCACAAGATGCGCTTGGATGATTCTGTGGCCGGTTGCCCGTTGAAATCTCCCGCCAGACCACCTGCCTCTTTGCAGATAAGCAGCGCAGCTGAAAGGTCTGCCGGTGTGGTTTGGTCGAGAACGACGGCGTCCAGCCGGCCGGCTGCTACGTTGGCCAGATCCAGGGGGGCGCAGTAAGTGGTTCTGACCTGGAAGCTGGCGTTTGCCAGTTCTTTCAGCAGGTTCAACTTTGCACTGTTGTCTTCAGTGAGAGGGGCTTGCAGAACGTTCGTGGCGATAATAGCGCTTTCCAGAGCCGCAACGCCGGATACACGGATGCGCTTGCCGTTTAAGGATGCTCCAGAGCCGCGGCTGGCTGTGAACTCGTCTTGGGTTGCAGGGAAGGTCAAAATCCCGTGTTCCGCAATGCCGCCTTTTTTGCAGACAATGGAGATGCCCCAGTCGGGTAGGCCGCGCAGAAAGCTAAGCGGGTTATGGATATTGGAAATATGCCAGCTGAAGCCTTTGTCAGCGGCAAGGAAGTCACCACGCTTGGCAATCTTGTGAGCAGGATAGGCGCGGGCCAGGGCGCGGGAAATGTTTTCGTAATAGTTCATTTCGATCTGGGCCAGGAAGCGTTTGAGGTCCTGTGCCGTTGCAATTTTACCGCCGTCCCTTTCGAGAAGTTGCATGAGTTGTTCGTTGGACGAACGGATGGCGCGCAAGGAAATGTTGATCATCGGTTGCATGGCGAATTCACTTTGTGAAAGAACTGAAAGAGCTGGGCCGGCATGATAGCAGATCGGCGGATTTGGTACAGGAGATTGCAGATAAATGCACATAATTCTGTTACCATGCCGGACGTTTTTTTAGCAGGTGATGCAATGTTTGAGCAGGTCCGCATCGTTCTCATCAATACCTCTCACCCCGGAAATATTGGAGCGGTTGCGCGGGCTCTGAAAAATATGGGGTTTTCCCGCTTATACCTGGTTGCCCCAGAGTCATTTCCTGATCCTATAGCCGAAAGTCGGGCCTCTGGCGCCACTGATATCCTGGATAAGGCTATTGTGGTGTCCAGCTTGGATGAAGCCATTGCCGGCTGCCGTTTGGTGGTAGGTGCCAGTGCACGGGGACGGAAGATCCCCTGGCCGGTGGTGAACCCACGGGATCTGGCCCGGGAGGTCCATTCCTTAACCCAAGATGACTCCGAAGTGGCCATTCTGTTTGGGCGCGAGGCGCGGGGGTTGACCAATGAAGAGCTCCACCGCTGCAATCTCCATGTCCACATCCCCAGCAATCCGGACTTCAGCTCCCTGAACCTGGCCATGGCGGTGCAGGTGGTGACTTATGAGCTGCGCATGAAATATCTGGAGAGCCTTGAAAATGAAGCTGGCGATTCCAATATGAAAGCGATGCTTTCACCACAGGATTCCGGGTGGGATGTGGAGCCGGCATCAGTGGATGAGGTGGAAATGTTTCTGGAACACCTGGAACGGACCTTGATCGACATTGACTTCCATGACCCCGAGCATCCGCGTCAGTTGATGGCGCGGTTGCGGCGTCTCTATCAGCGATGTTGTCTGGACAAGATGGAACTCAACATTCTGCGCGGCATCCTGAGATCGACGCAGAAAGTGGCGGGCACCTGGGGTGCCCAATCGCCAGGCAGTCAATAACCACTGGTTTTTCCGGACAACAGAAGGCGGCTTACCTTATGTTTGCTCGAATCAAAGAAGATATTCAAAGTGTGTTTCATCGTGATCCTGCGGCTCGTAATGCCATTGAGGTCTTGACCTGCTATCCGGGCCTGCATGCATTGCTGTTCCACCGGATTTCCCATTGGCTATGGATGAATAACCTGAAGTGGCTGGCCCGCTTCCTGTCATCCCTTAGTCGTTGGTTTACCGGCATTGAAATCCATCCCGGGGCCAAGATTGGGCGCCGCTTTTTTATCGACCATGGCATGGGGGTGGTGATTGGGGAAACGGCAGAAATTGGCGACGACGTGACCCTGTACCAGGGGGTTACACTGGGAGGAACCAGTTGGAATAAAGGCAAGCGTCACCCCACCTTGAAAGACGGGGTGGTGGTAGGGGCTGGAGCCAAGATTCTCGGGCCTTTTGAAGTGGGCGAGGGGGCCAAGATCGGCTCCAATGCCGTTGTGACCAAACCGGTTCCGCCGGGAGCAACCGTAGTGGGTATTCCGGGGCGCGTGATTGTGAAAATGCCGGAGAAGGACGACTCCAAACGCCGTCATATGGAAGAGAAGATTGGCTTTGACGCCTACGGGTTGAGTGAGGAAATGCCTGACCCCGTAGCCCGCTCCATTCGCAGCATTTTGGATCATATGCACACGGTGGATATGCGTCTTGAGCAGATTTGCAAATCCTTGGAGCGTCTGGACGAGAACTATCGCAGTCCGAATTTGCCCCCTTTGAATACTGAGGATTTTGAAGGTGTCCAGGACGAAGAGAGTCAGTCTTTTCCAAATAAGTAACCGCTAGATGAGTGCTGGAGTTGGCCGGCCCATAGCCTGGAGATCCATGGCTTATGACCTACCGTAGTGCTAGGGTATATAGTTGATTACCCTGTAGGGGTATTGGATAATCCTCCTCGAAGCTATGGAAACTAGGTGAATCAGTTATGCGGTTGACAACAAAAGGGCGTTATGCCGTAACGGCTATGCTTGATCTTGCCTTGCACTCGGATGGTGCGCCAGTGAGTCTGGCGGATATTTCTCAGCGGCAAGGCATTTCTTTGTCATACTTGGAGCAATTGTTTGCCAAGTTACGCCGTAATAATCTGGTTTCCAGTGTGCGTGGGCCCGGAGGGGGTTACCGGTTAGGGCGCGATGCCAGTGAGATTTCCGTGGCGCAGGTTGTGGATGCGGTCAACGAATCTCTGGATACGACCCGTTGTAAGCGCCGGGGCGATTGCCAAAACGGCGATAAGTGCCTGACTCATGATCTTTGGTCGGATCTCAGTGATCGAATCCATGATTTTTTAAGCAGCATTACCCTGGCGGAACTGATGTCCAAGCGGGAAGTGCGAAGTGTCGCGGAGCGTCAGCAGTCACGGCTCCAAGAGACCAAGCTACAGGTTAAGACTGCCTAAGGTTGATTTATAAGTTGTCCAGACCGGTTCGCCAACCTGGCGGATCGGTTTCGCCAAATATCTGGAATGTCATGAAACTGCCCCTGTATTTCGACTATGCCGCCACAACACCGGTTGATCCGCGAGTCGCGGAGAAAATGGTGGAGTGCTTGACGTTTGATGGCAATTTTGCCAATCCCGCATCTCGTTCCCATGTCTATGGCTGGCGTGCGGAGCAGGCCGTGGAGCGGGCTCGGCGTCAGGTGGCAAACCTGGTGGGTGCCGATCCGCGGGAGATTGTCTGGACCTCCGGGGCGACGGAGTCCGATAACCTGGCCATCAAGGGAGTGGCTGAGTTTCATGGAGATAAAGGCCGTCATATCATCACCTCGGCCATTGAACACAAGGCAGTGCTGGATACCTGTAAGTATCTGGAGGAGCAAGGCTACGAGATCACCTACCTGAAACCGACTTCTGAAGGCCTGATTACCCCGGAGGCCGTGGCCCAGGCATTGCGGCCGGATACGATTCTGGTGTCGCTGATGCATGTCAATAATGAACTGGGAACGGTCACCGATATCGACGCCATTGCCCGTCTGACCCGCGAGGCGGGGGTGCTGTTTCATGTGGATGCAGCCCAAAGCGCGGGCAAGCTGCTAATCGACTTGCAGCAGACCCCGGTCGATCTGATGTCGTTTTCTGCCCACAAGGTCTATGGTCCCAAGGGCGTTGGTGCGCTCTATGTGCGGCGCCAGCCCAAGGTGCGGATTAGTGCCCAGATCCATGGTGGCGGCCATGAGCAGGGCATGCGTTCCGGAACTTTGCCGACCCATCAGATTGTCGGGATGGGTGAAGCCTTTGAAATAGCCGGTCAGCTACTCGTTGAAGAGTCGGCCCGTATCCAGAGCTTGCGGGAGCGCTTCTGGAGTGGCATTTGTGACTTGCCAGGTGTTCACTTGAATGGTGCGCCGGAACCCCGGGTCTGCGGCATTCTCAACATCGCCTTTGCAGGTGTTGAAGGGGAGTCCATGATGATGGCTTTGAAGGATCTGGCCGTATCTTCAGGGTCGGCCTGTACTTCCGCCAGTGTCGAGCCTTCTTATGTGCTGAAGGGGATAGGGCTGAGCAATGAATTGGCCCATAGCTCGCTGCGGTTCTCATTGGGGCGGTATACCACCCAGGAGGAAGTGGATGCAGCTATCGCCCAGGTGAGGCAAGCAGTGCAGCGGTTGCGCAATGTGGCCTAAGGGCACGCCGCAGTACCTACAGGCTTGCCCTGGTGTCGCAGTAAAGGCGCGCCACATGATGGGTTTGCGCTTAGCGCTGTCGCCTGGAATCGGTATATAATTTCGCTAAACCCGCGTATAATCGCGGGTTTAGTTTTTTAACTGTCCATTCACTAAACGGAGAAACCACATGGCTGTTGAACGCACACTTTCTATTATCAAACCCGATGCGGTTGCCAAGAACGTTATTGGCGAAATCTATAGCCGCTTCGAAAAAGCTGGGCTGAAAATCGTAGCAGCCAAAATGGTCCAGCTGTCCAAGGAGCAGGCGGAAGGTTTCTACGCTGAGCACAAAGAGCGTGGTTTCTTCGCAGATCTGGTTGCCTTCATGACTTCCGGTCCTGTGATGATCCAGGTTCTGGAAGGTGAGAATGCCATTGCCAAAAACCGTGAACTGATGGGCGCAACTGACCCGAAACAGGCTGAGCCGGGAACTATTCGTGCCGACTTCGCTCAATCTATTGACGCCAATGCGGTACACGGCTCCGACTCTCCGGCTTCTGCGGAGCGGGAAGTCGCTTATTTCTTCACTGCAGAAGAAATTTGCTCGCGCGCTTAAGTGCTTTTAAGGGGCGGCTTTGCCGCCCCTGATGAATTAACCCGAGGTCTCTATGAGTCAAGTTTCTGAAAAAGCCAATTTGCTGGGGATGAGCCGCAAGCGACTGGAAGACTTTTTCGTCTCCATCGGCGAGAAGCGTTTTCGTGCAACCCAGGTCATGCAGTGGATTCACCAATTTGGCGTAACCGACTTCGATGCAATGACGAACGTCGGCAAGGGACTTCGGGCCAAGCTCAAGGAAGTGGCTGAGATTCGCCCTCCTGAGGTGGTGTATCAGGACTTTTCCAGTGATGGAACGCGCAAGTGGGTCATGCGCATGCCCGGTGGCAGCAGCATTGAAACCGTCTTTATTCCCGATGGTGACCGGGGCACGCTCTGTGTGTCGTCACAGATCGGCTGTACGTTGGATTGCAGCTTTTGCTCAACCGGCAAGCAAGGCTTTAACCGGAACCTGAGTGCCGATGAGATTATCGGCCAGGTCTGGATTGCAGAACGTTCCTTTGGCGAGAAAGATTCTTCCAAGAAACGCCATGTGACCAACGTGGTGATGATGGGCATGGGCGAGCC
>JAJUGC010000006.1 GCA_029268325.1 Gammaproteobacteria bacterium
GCTGCCTCGGTCGCCACGAGCACCTGGATCTCGCCGTCCTTGAACTGCTGCTCGGCGTGGAGACGACTGCCCGGCTCGTCTCGGGTTCCCGGCTTCATGCCGCCGTGGATAAAGCCGCCCATGCCGCACGCCGCACGGCGGTTATCTCAGTGGGCTGGGATCCGGGCCTGTTCTCCCTGAACCGTCTGCTGGGTGAGGCTATTTTGCCCGACGGTGAAACCTATACCTTCTGGGGCAAGGGTCTGAGCCAGGGCCATTCCGATGCGGTACGCCGGGTGCCGGGCGTAAAAGGCGGTGTGCAGTACACCATCCCCTCCACCGAAGCCATGGACCGGGTTCGTGCCGGCGAGCGTCCGCAACTGAGCACACGGGAAAAGCACGTGCGTGAATGCTATGTGGTTCTGGAAGAAGGCGCCGATGCCCAGACAGTGGAGCAGGCTATTGTCACCATGCCGGACTACTTCGCGGACTATGACACCACCGTGCATTTTATCTCCGAGGAAGAGCTGCGCCGGGATCACTCCGCCATGCCCCACGGCGGTTTCGTGATTCGCAGCGGCGAAAGCGGCCAGGGCAACAAACAGGTGATGGAATTTTCCCTGCGCCTGGACAGCAACCCCGAGTTCACCGCCAGTGTGCTGGTGGCCTATGCTCGCGCGGCATTCCGCCTCCACCGCAAAGGCGAATATGGGGCGCGCACCCTGTTCGACAGTGCACCCGGCCTGCTCTCTCCCAAGAGCCCGGCGGAACTGCGCAAAGAGTTGCTCTGATCGCAACGGCAGGCCTTGTTAACAGGGCCTGCCTTCAGGTCTTGCCATAGTCTTCATACTGCATCGCCCTCAACCGGCTTAATGTTCGCTGAAAGGCAAACATTAATGCCCCTTCGGTATAAAGCTCTTCCAGTGGGACTTCCGCTTCCAGATAGAGCGCAACACCCCGGTCATAGCACTCGTCCACCAGTGCGATAAAGCGCCGCACGCCGTCATCAAATCGGGACAATGCCTGGAGCTGGCGGTCACCGGCCACCACGCGGGAGGCGCCATCCTCCGTCCCCCGGGCAATTTTCACCTCGGCCGGCGGCGCGCTGAGATCAGGAACCCCGCTGACCAGAATCGCCGTTACCTGATCACAAAGGGCGATATAGTCGAGCGCGGCGAACGGCTGCTCGCACAGGCTCTGATAATCAGTCCACAGCACATTCCGCGCCGCCCCCTGCAGGTAGAGGCGACGCCCATTCACCAACCGCTCAGAGGACTGTGCCGCCTCGCCGGTTAACTGACGAAACAGCGCAGCAAACCGGTCTGCGTCAGACTCACTTCGCACCCAGTATCGTTGCAGCTCACCCCGCTGATGCAGTCGATGGTCCTGAGCCCCCGCCAATTGGATCACGTCCATATGTTCTTGAAGTGCGGCAATCGCCGGCAGGAATTGTTCCCGATTGAATCCGTCCGCATACAGGGATTCAGGGGGTTGGTTGGAGGTGGCCACCAGCACCACACCCCGTTCAAACAAACTCTGGAACACGCCCCCCAATAACATGGCGTCGGCAATATCGCTGACAAACAGCTCATCAAAGCACAGTACCCGATAGCGGGCGGCGAGCTGTTCGGCAAACACCGCCAGCGGCTCCGGCGTGCCGGTCAGCCGAAACAGTTCCTGGTGCAGGTTGCGCATGAAGTGATGAAAGTGCTGCCGCAGGGCGGGTACTTGCAGACTTTGCTGGAACTGGTCCATCAGCCAGGTTTTGCCCCGCCCCACCGGCCCCCACAGGTAAACGCCACGGGGTGGCTCGGTCAGATCCTGCCCATGTAACGCCTGATAACAGCGCTCCAGTGCCGCCACTGCCGGCTCCTGGGCGGGGTCAGGCACAAAGCCCTGGGCCAGGGCTGCCTGATAGCGAGCGCGGGGAGAGTCCGGGGATGACGGCATGGTGGTCGACCTCATGGTTTACTGCAACGGCTGGATAATTCTGCCAGCAGTGTACCCCAGTCGACCCGTTCTTGCTTTTGAAGCTAACGACTCTCTCGTGCGGTCATTCCAGTGACGGCCCGGTTCTATCACCCACGCCGGGCAGATCAGGACGTGCTACCCTGGCGGGACGCTCCCACTCCGGAGGCCGCCACAGATGCTGCAACCGTGTCCACAGTGATCCTTTCTGGCGCATGTCTCGAAAGATATCCCGGTACTCATGGGTCCACAGGGTCAGCAGGTTTTTGGAAGGGACGGGGTTCGTAATGCCATATTCGGGCGGGTCCAGGGCATCCTCATCCACAAAGGTGCCAAACAGGCGATCCCAGATAATCAGCACACCACCATAATTGCGGTCGATATAACCGGGGTTGCGGCCATGATGCACCCGATGATGGCTCGGCGTGTTGAACAGCCACTCAATGGCCGGGTGAAGGCGCCCCACCAAGGTGGTATGGATAAAAAACTGGTAGACCAGCGACAAGGCGTAGGCGATGCCGATCCAAACCGGGTTAAAGCCGATCCAGGCCAAGGGCAGATAAAACACCCAGTTGCCGTTGAAGATATTGGTGGCATTCTGGCGCATGGCGGTGGAGAAGTTCATCCGCTCCGAGGAATGATGCACCACATGCGCCGCCCAGAACCAGCGAACCCGGTGGCTGGCCCGGTGCATCCAGTAAAAGCAGATTTCAACCCCAACAAAGGTCAACAACCCGGTGAGCCAGGTTAATTCCAGATCCAGCAGGCGATGGTGATACAGCCAGGCATATACCGGAAAGGCGATAATCCCGGCAAACAGCAGCTCGGTGAGCTGATAACCCGCCCCCAGGGCAAAATTGCGCACGGCCTCACCGGTGTCCATCAGTTTTGGGTCATGGCGGATCCGCCGATATTCCCACAGCGCCACACCGATAAAGACCGGCGTGGCCACCATGAAGATCAGTTGCCGCTCATCCAGTGCCAACCAGTCACGCATGACCTGCCACAGCGGCAACAGGCCACTGTTTTGAAATACTTCGTCCAGCATCTCAACGAGGATCATGGCTTCTCCTTATACATCCATCATCGCTTCGAGTACCTGACCTGCCGACGGCAAGACAGTCGCCATCGTCCAGGCGCGGCTTTCCCTATAGGCTATTCTTTCATCAACACCCATCCATTTATTGACGTTACAAGTCGCATTTTTGACAATACACGCCACTCTTAGGGCCAAAGGACGATCTGGATGTTACGGGTTACTGGCGCCTGGACCGGGCTGTTACGGGACTGGCTGGATAAAGAAGGGCTGGCCGCCATCAAGCTGCGCGCTGCCCTGGCACGTTGGGCCCTGAAGGAAAGTGTGCCGGCACAGGCCTGGCGGACGCTCCTGGAACAGGCCGTGGCCCTGGTGCCGGACCGGGTGGCGCCGGAGCTGGCCATTGGCGCCGGCGTGACGCCCGCCCATGTGGGCGTGCTGGGCTACCTGGTTTTGGCGTCAGACACCCTGGGGGATGCCTTAAGAGCCTATCAGCGGTACGAGCGCCTGTTCTACAACCTCAACCTGGTGGAAGTGGTCAGCTTTGGCGATCAACTGGAAGTCCGCTGGCCCCAGGGCACCAGTGATCTAGGCCAGCTGGGCGATGGTACCGCCATCGCCGCCTTGCTGACCTTTCTGCAACGCCAGTTGGAGAGCCCACCACGCCTGACCCAGGTGGGCTTTCATCATGGTGTGAATGCCGAGACGGCTGCCGCTTATGAGGCTTTCTTCGATTGCCCGGTGTTCTTTAACGAGGAATATGTGCGGGTACGGTTTCCCGCCACCTTTCTGAAAACACCCATGCTGCGGCGCGACCCGGTACTGCGGCAACTGCTCGACCACCAGGCCCGGAACCTGTTACAGGCCTTACCCCCGGAATCGGAGCTGGAGCCACTCCTGCAACAGGTCATGCGACGCCTGATGGCGGACGGCGAGCCCACCCTGGAACGCACCGCCCAGGCGTTGCACATGGCCCCTCGCACCCTGCAGCGCAAGCTTGCCAGCCATGGGCTGAGCTGGCAGCAATGGCTGGATCACCACCGCCAGCAACTGGCGATGCAATATTTGGCCGATCACAGCCTGAGCCTTAGTGATGTGGCGCTATTGCTGGGCTTTTCAGAACAAAGCGCCTTCACCCGGGCCTTCCGGCGCTGGACCGGCATTGCGCCAGGGCGCTGGCGGCGGCAGAACCTGCCATGAAAACCCTCAGCCCGGCATCCCCGGACCAGATTGGCTATAGTGGACTCTGAGTTGTTGATAAAAACGGAAGTCATCCATGCCTTTTCTGTCCCTCGCCCGCTCCCTACTGATCGCTTGCTTCTTCATGGTCGCAGGTTGCGACTCAGGACCAACCTTCCAGCCTCTGGGCAGCGGCGCCCGGGTCCTGGCCTTTGGCGACAGCGTGACCCACGGCACCGGTGCCGGCCAGGGCGAGGACTACCCGACGCTGCTGGCCCACCACAGTGGCTGGGAAGTGATCAACGCGGGCATTCCCGGCGATACCGCCCTGAAGGCCAGGGAGCGCATCCATGCTGCCCTGCAGCAGTATGACCCGGATCTGGTAATCGTGGAGCTGGGAGGCAATGACTTCCTGCGCCGGCGCCCGGCACCGGAGGTCAAAGAGGATCTGCGCAGTATTGTTCAAGCCGTGAAACAGCAGGGGGCGACCCCGGTCCTGGTGGCGGTGCCGCAATTTTCCGTCTTCGGTGCCAGCCTGGGCTCGTTATCCGACTCCCCCATCTATGCCGAACTGGCCGAGGAGGAACAGGTCTTGCTGATTCCCAAGGTGTTCTCCCAGGTGTTGTCTAGCAACGAACTGAAGGCCGACCCGATCCATCCCAATGCCCAGGGCTACCAGGTACTGGCCGAAGGCCTGATCGAAAGGCTGGCCAAGGCAGGCTTGCTGTAACCCTGGTTTGAGGGTATATCAACCTTTTTCCCGGACCGGAATGCCATGAACAAGTCCCACATCCGCCAGCTCATCCTGGAGCAGCTGCATGAAGAGCTCAACGCCGCCCAGGCAGCGGTTCGCAGTGCCCATGAGGCGGCCACCCATGAAGACAGCATTGCCGAGAACAAGTACGACACCTTCGGTCTGGAGGCGGCCTATTTGGCCCACGGCCAAGCCGTGCGGGTGCAGGAGATCGAACAGGCGATTCTGGCTTGGCGCAACCTGCCCCTCAAGGATTCAGAGCCGGATAGCCCAGTGGTGCTGGGCTCGCTGGTGAGACTGGAAACCCGGGACGGACTCAGCCGACAGCTGTTTCTCGGCCCGGATGGCGCCGGCATCAAGGTTCAGGATCAAGGTCGGGAGATCATCGTCATCACTCCCCGCTCCCCCTTGGGGCAGAAGCTGGTCGGCAAGTTCGAGGGCGATGAAATCAGCTTCGAGGTGAATGGCGACAAGCAGTTGTTTGAAATCACCGAGATCCTTTAGTGGTGTCCTGAGCCGGTCTGCCCCCGGCTAGGCGCCCGCCACATTCCAGCCCCTGGCGAGTCCCGATGAGCAGCTTTCCCGGAAGCCGGCCGGGTGAACTTTGTAACTGAGCTTTTGAAATCCCGCTCACATTTTCACCAATCCAATTGGGATACACTCACAGGTTGGTGACAGGGATATGACAAAAGGAAGGCTCGGTGAAAGAGAAATCTGCACTCATCGTCGACGACTCCGCTACGGCACGCATCATGTTGGCCCGGGTGCTCAACAGCATGGATGTTGCCGTCAAGCAGAGCAAGTCCGGTGAGGAGGCCTTGAAATTCCTCACCAACTACCGGCCCGACCTGATCTTTCTCGATCACCTCATGCCGGGCATGGACGGCTTTCAAACCCTGAAAGCGCTCAAGAGCAACCCGGCCACCCGCGATATTCCCGTGGTGATGTATACCTCCCAAAGCGCCCTGCGCTATCAGGAAGAAGCCAAGGCCTTAGGGGCCGTCGGGGTGGTCACCAAGCAGGTCGATCGCGAGCAGCTGTATCTGCTGGTGGAACGGATCTGGATGCAGCATGAAATCAGCGCCGCCAGCCTGGCCTCTGCCAGTGTCGCACCGGAGCCGGAGCTGGTTCCGGCGGTCAACAGCAATGTCACCCCCCTACGCTCCGTTCGCAAGCGTCCGGCTCCCATCCGGCCCCAGACCAACCCCACAGCTCCCATTACCCAAGCCGAACCAGGCCAGGGGCAGAACACGGAAACCCCACCCCCTGCCGGGCCCATTCCCGCTCTCTGGCGCCAGCGCCTGATCGCCTCTCTTGTGGCAACCCTGGCTTTGTTTTCAGCCTATGCCATTTACAGCCTGGATCAGCAGCGGGCCCAGATCGACAGGCTGGCAGCCCAAATGGAGGCCAGCCGCCATGTGATGCAGGAAGTGATCCTGATCCTGGAGCGATATCAGTAATCTGACTGCATAACGGGCTAAGCCTTGAGAGGGCGGACACCTGGGCCCGCTCCCCCTAAGGCAGCAAAATGGTGGACCCCATGGTCTCCCCGGCTGCTAGGCTCCTATGGGCCTGGGCCGCATCCGCCAGGGCATAGCGCTGGCAGATTTCCACTTTGATCTGGCCACTTTCCATCAGCCCAAAGAGCTCGTCGGCCATGGCCTGCCGGCGTTCCGGGGTATCGGCATAGGCGGCCAGTACCGGGCGGGTGACGTACAGGGAACCCTTCTGGGCAAGCTGGCCCAGGTTTACGCCGGTCACGGGCCCGGAGGCGTTGCCGAAACTCACCATCAATCCCCGAGGCGCCACACAGTCAATGGAAATATCCCAAGTGGCAGCGCCCACCGAGTCATACACCACCGGGCATTTGCAGCCCTCGGTCAGCTCCAGCATCCGGGCGCGGATATCCTCCGTTTTGCGGTTGATGGTGGCCCAGGCACCCAAGCGGCGGGCACGCTCGGCTTTTTCGTCAGAGCCCACCACACCAATCAGTTTCGCACCCAAGGCCCGGGCCCATTGGCAGGCAATGGAGCCGACCCCACCGGCTGCGGCATGGAATAGGATGATGTCACCCGCTTTCACCTCATAGGTCTGGCGCAGCAGGTACTGCACGGTGAGCCCTTTCAGCATGACGGCGGCGGCTTCTTCACAGGAGATGGAATCCGGCAACCTGACCAGATGTTCCGCCGGCAGCACATGGTACTCACTGTAAGCGCCCAAGGGGCCGGTAGCGTAGGCGACCCGATCGCCGGGGCGAAAGCCGGTCACTTCGCTCCCCACCGCATCCACCACCCCAGCACCCTCTGTGCCCAGCCCCGAAGGCAGAGCAGGCGGCGGATACAGGCCACTCCGATAATAAGTGTCGATAAAGTTCAGGCCGATGGCCTCGTTTTTTACGCGCACCTCCTGGGGTCCGGGCTCGGCCGGGACAAAATCCTGGTAGTCCAGCACCTCGGGTCCGCCGTGGCGGCTGAACTGAATACGTTTGGCCATGGTAGTACTCCCTGAAAAGCAGTAATGTGCCGCAGAAACCAATGGTCATAGGTTATACATTGAGGCCGCCCCACCTCGTCAAGCATCGATACCTTCGGGATGTTTTTTATGAGTGTTCAGCCGCCGTTTCCACCAGGCTTCCTCCACCAACGCCGCTTGCTGGCAATCTGCAGCCTGCTGGTGGTGGCCGCCCTGATCCTGTCGGGCATTGCCCCCTATGACCGGCCCACCTGGTTTCTGGAAGTGGCGCCGGTGCTGATTGCCGCGCCTATTTTGATCCTCAGTTACCGCCACTTCCCGCTGACCAACCTACTTTACATTCTGATCACCCTCCATGCGTTGGTGCTGATTCTGGGGGCCACCTATACCTATGCCCGGGTTCCCCTGGGCTTTTGGTTGCAGGACCTGTTGGACCTGCAACGCAACCCCTACGACAAGATCGGCCATTTCATGCAGGGTCTGGTCCCGACCCTGGTTGCCCGGGAGATTCTGTTGCGGGGCCGTTATGTCAGCCACCGGGCCATGTGTGCCTTTCTCTCCCTGTGTGTCGCGATGATGGTCAGCGCGGTCTATGAACTCATTGAGTGGTGGGCAGCCCTGGCCTTCGGCCAAGGGGCCGTCGAATTCCTGGGCACCCAGGGCGACCCTTGGGATACCCAGTCGGATATGTTCCTGGCCTTGATTGGCTCGACTGTGGCACTGCTCGGACTGTCCCGAATCCAGGACCGGCAGATCGCCTCCCTGTCACGACCGGGGCAGGCTCCACGGGGGGAATGATTCTGCTAGAATGCCCGCTTTTGCGTTTTGCGCGGAGGAGGATGCCGGTATGACCGAGTCGTTACGTATCGTTCCCGTTCGTGGCCAGGCAATTGCAGAGCGCTTGCAGGAACTGGCACAACTGCGTATCCGGGTGTTCCGGGAATTCCCCTATCTCTATGAAGGCAGTGAAGACTACGAATCTGCCTACCTGCAGACCTATGTGAACGCCCCCGATAGTGTGGCGGTGCTGGTCTATGACGGCGAGAAACTGGTGGGGGCCTCCACGGCCTTGCCCCTGGCAGACGAAGTGGAAGAACTGCGCCGCCCCTTCGAGCAACAAGGCCAGGATATCGAGCGTATCTTCTATTGCGGTGAATCCATCCTGCTGCCGGAATATCGGGGCCGCGGTATCGGCGTGCGGTTTTTCGAAGAGCGTGAGCGCCATGCCCGCAGCCTGGAGCGCTTCGACACCATCTGTTTCTGTGCCGTGCAGCGCCCGGTAGACCATCCCCGTCGTCCGGCGGATTACCAGCCCCTGGATGAGTTCTGGAAAAAGCGCGGCTATGCGCCTCGCCCGGATCTTCGCACCGAGTTCAGCTGGCAGGATCTGGACGAGTCGTCCGAATCCCCCAAACCCATGATGTTCTGGACCAAATCACTCCGTTAATCGCTTACCAGGGAGAAGTTGCCTGTGTCCCAGCGCCGTATCGCCGTTGCCCAGTATCCCATTGACCACTTCCCGACCTTCGGGGAGTTCCGCGACAAGCTGCACCGTTGGGTGGAAGAAGGTATCCGGGCGGATGCCGAGCTATTGGTATTCCCGGAATACGGTTCCATGGAGTTGGCCTCCTTGTTTCCCGAAGAGGTGCAGAAGTCTCTACCGGGCCAGTTGTCTGCCTTGCAGGAACTGCTGCCGGAGTTTCTGGAGCTGCACCGGGAGCTGGCCCGACAAAACCACCTGCACATCCTGGCAAGTTCCTTTCCGGTTCGGGTCGGCGAACGCTACGTCAACCGCGCCCATCTGTTCACACCTAACGGCGAGGTGGCGTATCAGGACAAGTGCATCATGACCCGCTTTGAAAACGAGCAGTGGGGCATCAGTGCCGGTGACAGCCTGCAGCTGTTCGATACTTCCATGGGCAAGCTCGGGGTGACCATCTGTTACGACGTGGAGTTTCCGCTTTTAACCCGCTCTCTGGTGGAAGCCGGCGCCGAACTCATCCTGGCTCCCAGTTGCACGGATACGGATGCCGGCTACCACCGGGTACGCATCGGCGCCCAGGCCCGGGCCCTGGAAAACCAGTGCCATGTGGCCCAGGCCGTGACCGTGGGCAAGGCGGAGTGGTCGGAGGCGGTAGACGTCAATATGGGAGCTGCGGCGCTTTACACACCGGTCGACCAGGGCTTTCCCGCCAACGGTATTGAAGCCATCGGTGAGCGGGAGCAACCCCAGTGGGTGGTGGCCACCGTCCGGCTACAGCAGGCCCGCAAGGTCCGGGAGCAGGGACAGGTCTTCAACCATCGGGACTGGCCCAACCAGCTCAAGGCAAGCGCCCGGGTCCAGCAGGTCTCCCTGAAGTGAGCACTCGATGAAGCTTCGTCTGGCACTTGGCGTCACGCTCGCCTTCCTGGCTGTGGTTGCGGCGTTGGTGGGGTTTGGGCGGATGCCGGTCGCCATTGCGGGATTCTACCTGACGCTGAGCCTCATCACCTTTGGGCTCTATGGTCTGGACAAGTCTGCAGCCAGGAAAGGCCAGTGGCGCATTGCCGAGGCGCGGCTTCATCTGTTTCAAGTGGCCGGCGGCTGGCCCGGAGCCCTGCTGGCCCAGCAGTGGTTTCGCCACAAAACCCGCAAGCAGCCCTTTCAGTGTATCTTCTGGTGCACGGTGCTGCTTAACTGTGGGGGGTTAGCCTGGCTAGTTATGGTAGACCAAGGCCTGACTGAGCAGCTATCGTCCTTTACGTCTATGCTGGATCGTTTCTTCTGAGATGACAAAACGCTGCCCGAGCTGTCAGAAGTCCTTGCGACGCGTGGGAGAAGTCTCCCTGAATTTTGCCCATCCTCTAGTCGGTGGCGAGCCTCTGAAGGCCCTTTTCTGGAGCGGCGACTATAACGGCCTGGTCCTGCTGGCAGCTTTTGGAGGGGGCGCCCTATTTGCCCTGCTCAACCTGCCGGTTGCCTGGTCGACAAACACCACTCGCTAACAGCAGTTATAGGGCTATGCAAAGTCACTGTCACCATAGGCCCTTGACCGACAGCTTCCAGATTGGGGCGGATTGTAGAGCCCGGCAGAATCCAGGCTCTGAAACCAGGCACTCAGCCTAGGGCTGCGCGCTCTTCTTCCCGCAGGGTCAACACCTCGTAGCCATCTTCGGTTACTGCCACGGTGTGTTCCCACTGGGCAGAGAGCTTGCCGTCCCGGGTGACCACGGTCCAGCCATCGCTCTTCTGCTTCACCCGGTAACCGCCCTGGTTGATCATGGGCTCGATGGTGAACACCATGCCCGGCTCCAGCACCAGTCCGGTGCCCGGACGGCCATAGTGCAGCACCTGGGGCTCTTCATGCATTTCACGGCCAATGCCATGGCCGCAGAAATCCCGCACCACACTGTAGCCGGCCTTTTCCGCATGGCGCTGAATGGCATGGCCGATATCCCCCAGGCGGGCACCGGGTTTGACGACTTCGATCCCCTTCCACATGGCCTCGTAGACGGTTTTGACCAATTGGCGGGCCGCAGGCGCCACATCGCCAATCAGGTACATTTTGGAGGAGTCGGCAATATAGCCGCCATGCTCCAGGGTGATGTCCAGATTGAGGATAGAGCCGGACTTCAGCTTGACGTTATTGGGCATGCCATGGCAAACCACCTGGTCCAACGAAGCATTGAGGGCGTAGGGGTAATCGTATTGACCCTTGCTGGCCGGGCGGGACTTGAGGGTATTCACAATGTAATCCTCAACCCGGTCGTTGATCTCCATGGTCGTTACCCCTTCCTGGACGAAATCATCCAGCATGGCAAAGACCTGGGCGAGCAACTTGCCGGCATGGCGCATTTTCTCCAGCTCTTCCTCGGTTTTGATCACCACAGCGTTCATTGGACCATCTCCTGCAAATTCGTGGCATTCTCCCGTAACAGTTTGCGCAATAGCTGCTGATAGGTCTGCTCGGGATGAAGTTCAGACAACATGCCGATCCTGATCCAGAACTCCGCCTGGGCATTGATCGAACGTGACATGGCGGTGGCTGCAAGCCGCAGGTCTTCGTGCAGCTCATCAGAAATTTTGACGATTCCCATCGGTTCCACCCTATACGGTTTATTGCCGAATTGTATACGAACCGTATATTTTTTGCTGCATCCGTTCAGGCTGCCTCCCTTCAACGTTGAGTTCCTTGACCGGTATCAAAAGGGCAAAACGCCACGGGAATACACTGGGAACTGTGAAAAAGAGTATTCCTTACATATCCGTACTAATTTCGTTGGCTACCCTGCTTGTCGTCCTGGCCCTCCTGACCGGCAGGAGGCCTTTGGTGGCCCAGTTGCCAGTGCACACTCATCAGGCTCATGGTTTGCACCATGTAGAGCCCATATCTCCGCTGCCCGTTCCGGTAGCCGATCCGGCCCCGGAACACTCGGCTTTGGGTAAGTTGCTCTTCCATGAAACCGCCTTATCCGGTGACGGGACCATTGCCTGCGCCAATTGCCACTCCGTGGCCCTGGCCGGCACTGATGGCCGCCGCCGCGCGATTGGCGTCAATGGCGTGGAAGGAACACGCAACGCGCCCAGTATTTTCAACAGCACCCTCAATCTCGCCCTGTCTTGGGATGGCCGGGCCACCACTTTGGCCGAACAGCTCGAAGGCCCCATACACAACCCCCATGAAATGGCCTCGAACTGGCCGCTGATCATCGAGCGCCTGTCGGCCGATCCCCAGTACCGGGCCCATTTCTCGCGTTTGTATCCCGATGGCATCACCCGGCGGAATGTGATCGATGCCTTGGTGCGCTACCAGCAAACGCTCATCAGCCCCGATGCCCCCTTTGACCGTTACCTGCGCGGGGAGCGGGACGCCATTGGTGCCGATGCCCGCGAGGGTTACAACCGCTTCAAGGCCTATGGCTGTGCCAGCTGCCACCAAGGGGTCAATGTGGGCGGCAATATGTTCCAGCGATTTGGTATCATGGGCGACTACTTTGCCGATCGCGACGGTGCGGCCTCTCCGGATCCAGGCCGCTTCCTGGTCACCGGGAAGGAAGAGGACCTGTATGTATTCAAAGTACCCAGTCTCCGCAATGTAGCGCTGACCGCCCCTTATTTTCACGACGGTTCAGTGGAACGTTTGGAAGATGCCATTGAGATCATGGGCCGCTATCAACTTGGGCGCCGCCTGACGGAAGAGGACATCCGCCTCATTGCCGCATTCCTGACCACCCTGACCGGAACTCTTTCCGAAGGTAACCAGGTTTTACTGCCACCATGATCAAGCCTTTTGTCCTGAGCCAGCGCCCACGGCGCCGTGTCCTGCTGCTGTTGGCCATTGCCATCAGCCTTCTTGTCTGGCTCTTCGTCCAGGCCGACACCATTTCCATAGAGCAGCATCACGATTACACCAAGAAATTGTTTCTGCTGCAGGAAACCGATGCAGAGCTCAATGCCGCCGTGCTGGCCAGCCGGTATGGGCTGCACCACGATTTCGACCTGACCACCCAGGGGGTACGCAAGCTTCTGGAGGTCACCACCTCCCTACACCAGCTTCCCCGGTTTCTCGGAGACCAACATCAGGAGCTTCTCCAGGAGCAGGTTGCCGAACTGCAAAGCCATGCCCAGCTCAAGGCAGATACCGTAGACCGCTTCAAGCGGGAAACTTCCATCCTGCGTAATTCCGTGGCCTATTTTCCGGTCGTCACCAACACCCTGATCCAGCAAGGGGTTCTGCACCAGCCCCTGTCCCGGCGCGTAGGCATTTTCGGGCGTTCCGTGATGACCTATGTCCTGATCGGCAACGCCGACATGGCCACACAACTGCGCCAAGAGCAGGATCAGCTGCAGCAAGAGGCCACAGCGCTGGATGAACAGCCCCGCGAACAACTGCTCAACCTGTTGGCCCACGCCACCCTGATCCTCGACCACAAGCCGCTGCTGGACCGCCTCACCCAGCAGATCCTGGAGATACCCACCAGTGACAGTGGCGACCGCCTCACCTCCCTCTACGCCCAAAGCTACAACCAGATCCAGCTTAAGGCGCAAGGCTACCGGATCATGCTGCTTGTGGCGGCGGTGATACTGGCCGGCTACCTGGGCGTCATGATCACCCGCCAACGCCATACAGCCCTGGCCCTGGCGGATGCCAACAGTCGCTTAAATGAGCGCATCGAAACCCTGCACCGCACCCAGGCAGAACTGAAGCGCTATGCAACTGTGTTCCTCAATGCCAGCGAAGGCATGCTCATTACCGATGACACCGGCCGGATCCTGGCCGTCAACCCGGCCTTTACGGCCATTACCGGCTATGGCCTGGAAGACATTGCCGGCAAGACCCCGGCCGTTCTCAGTTCTGGCCGCCAGGACGCCAGCTACTATCGGGAAATGTGGAACGATTTGATCCATCAGGGCCATTGGGAAGGCGAGATCTGGAACCGCCGTCGCAATGGCGAGATCTATCCGGAGTGGCTCTCGATCGTGGCAGTGCGCGACCACACCAACCAGACCACCCACTACATCGGCATCTTCTCCGACGTCACCGAGCGCAAGAAAGCCGAGGCCCGCATCCGCCACCTGGCCCATCACGATGCCCTGACGGGCCTGCCCAATCGCCTGTTGCTGCAAGACCGCCTGGAACAAGCCATTCGTCAGGCTCAGCGGAACAATGAATATGCCGCGGTGCTGTTTTTCGACCTGGATCGCTTCAAGCTGATCAACGACACCCTCGGCCATGAGATTGGCGACGGCCTGTTGCGCCTGGTCGCCCAACGCTGCCAGCAAGCCGTGCGGGAGACGGACACCGTGGCCCGTCAGGGAGGAGACGAGTTTGTCGTGGTGCTGCCCAACCTCAAGGATCCCCAGGATGCCGGGCTCATTGCCCGTAAGATTCTGGCAGCCATCACCCAGCCCTGCCATTTGGGAATTCACGAGCTGACCGTGACCTGTAGTATCGGGATAGCCGTTTACCCCGAGGATGGCACCTCCGGCTCCATCCTGCTGCGCAATGCCGACGCCGCCATGTACCGGGCCAAAGCCAGTGGTCGTAATTGCTACCAGTTCTACACCGACGACATGAATACGGCCAACCTGGGCGAGCTGCTTCTGGAACAACAACTGCGGGGCGCTCTCGACCGGGGCGAGCTGCGCCTGCACTATCAACCCAAGGTGGATGCCCGCAACCTGACGCTACGGGGATGCGAGGCCCTGATACGCTGGCAGCACCCGGAGCAGGGACTACTCTCGCCAGACCGTTTCATTCCCGTTGCGGAAGAATCCGGCCTGATCGTACCCATTGGCAAATGGGTTATTTACGAGGCCTGCCGCCAGATTCGGGCCTGGATCGATGCCGGCCTGGAGCCGGTGCCAGTGGCGGTGAACCTGTCCAGCCAACAATTCACCCAGCAAGACCTGGTCGCCCTGGTGCGCGAGGCGCTGGATCAGTACCAGCTGCCCCCCCATCTCCTGGAGCTGGAGCTGACGGAAACCATGCTGATGCGCGATGTGGGCCGAACCATCGACACCCTCGCCGCCCTGAGCGCCATGGGAGTGAGCCTCGCCATTGACGACTTCGGCACGGGGTATTCCTCCCTGGCCTATCTGCGCCAGTTCAAGGTCAACAGCCTGAAGATCGACCGCAGCTTTGTGCATGACATCTATTTGGGCACCAAAGACGCCCAGATCGCCACCGCAGTGATTGCCCTGGCCCACAGCCTGGGGCTGCAGGTCACCGCGGAAGGGGTGGAAACGGAAGACCAGCGGCACTTTCTGGCCAATCACCGCTGTGACTACCTGCAAGGTTACCTGTTTGGCAAGCCAGAGCCCTCGGAGAGCTTCAGCCTGCGCCTGACCAACACCGACGGGCTCCCTCCCAAGGAACAACTGGCAGCGGGTTGCAGCCAATAAGAAGAACGCCGGCATAAGCCGGCGTTTTTTGTACAAGACCGAAAGATCTATCAGGAACGGCGACGGAACGCACCGACACCCAGCAGACCCAGTCCCATCAGGCCCAGGCTGACAGGCTCCGGTACTGCCACCGCCGTAATCCGGATGACCATATCGTCGTGGTTATCGTCCGGACCATTGCGGCCGTCATCCAGGGCGGCATACCACAGGTTTTCGCCAGCCTCATACAGGAAGAAGTTATACATATTTTCGTCGCTGTTCTGGTAGGCTGAATTGCGGTCGTTATCCACCCGGTGGGGAACACCATAAATGTCCGTCCGGAAGGAGAAGGTCAAGTCGGCCAGGCTGGAGACCACTTCCGAATAAGTCACCGAGTTCGGACTGCCGGAGAAAACCTGCGTGTCACCCACCCAGAAGGTATTGGGCAGACTGGCTTCCTTGAAGATATATTCGTAGGTCACCCTGATCGCGGAGGAACTGCTATTGAACAGGTGCCCACCGATAAAACCATTGGCTCCCACCAGGGGCGCATAGTCGTTGACTGCAGGCACTTCAAAGGGGGAGGTGTCATCATCACCATGCAATCCCAACAGAGAAGCATTCGCGCCGACGGAAACAGCCATTCCCAGGCCCAGCATTAAAGAGCGTGCAAGTATTTTCATTGTTATTTTCCTTTTGCGATAAGTCGTCATCGTTATTACATCGGCTACTACCACCTCCTCCCTTGAGCACAAACAGTGCCACTTTAAAGTTTCTCTATGTTTTCAATGAACTATAAAAAATATGGCAAATCATCCTGTAAAAC
>JAJUGC010000007.1 GCA_029268325.1 Gammaproteobacteria bacterium
AATGAACCAAGATATTCTCCACATTCAGCAAGTCTTCGATGAAGCAGATTGCCTGTGCACCGAAAGTGAAGTGGAAGCGGCAATCGACCGGATTGCAGCTCAGCTCAATGCTCAGCTCAAGGATCGCAACCCCTTGTTCTATTGCGTGATGAATGGCGGCCTGGTGTTTGCCGGACGGCTGTTGCCACGCCTGCACTTTCCTCTCCAGGTGGACTACATGCACGCCACCCGGTACCGCCAGGAATCCAGTGGCGGCGAACTGGGCTGGAAAGTCAAACCGGAGCACAGCCCCAAGGGCCGCTGCGTCCTGATTGTTGACGACATCCTGGACGAAGGCCATACCCTGGCCGCCATTATCGACTACTGCAAAAAAGAAGGCGCCGCCGAAGTCTTCACTGCCGCCCTGGTCGACAAGAAGCACGACCGCAAGGCTTATCCCAACATGAAGTGCGACTTCACCGGCCTGGAAGTGGCAGACCGCTTCCTGTTCGGCTACGGCATGGACTACAAAGGCTACTGGCGCAACGCCCCCGGCATCTACGCCGTCAAGGGCCTTTAACGCCAAGCAGGGCCGGCACACGCGCCGGCCCAAGCGCCCTGCTCCACAGATCACCAGTCAATTCGGGCACTCCAGCCGGAGCGCCCGTTTCGGTCGTGACCTGCTTCCGGACATTCAGTATGATGGGCGCCTTCCAGTTCAAGGGGTGTTTGCTTTGCTACCCGCCGATACGATCCACGCCTTTCGCTCAGCCCAATGGAGCCAGCTCCGTACGGTTCAGCCGGAGTTGCCGCCTGCCTGGCGTACCTGGCTGGTCACCGAAGGTTCCCTGACCAAGCGACTGGTACGCGCCAGTCGGGGTGACTTCCGCATCCAGATTCTCAACCAGTACTGGGGACCGGCCTGGCCCTCAGAACAGCGGGCACTGGGACTGGAGAGTCGCCAGCACGTGCTGATCCGGGAAATCGCCATGGTCTGCCAGGGTCAGGTTTGGGTGGTCGCCCGCAGCCTGATTCCGCCCCGCACACTCGCTGGCCCCCACCGACGCCTGAAATCCCTGGGCCAAACTCCCCTGGGCCGCTACCTGTTCCGCCACCGCTCACTGCGCCGCAGCCCTTTGCAGGTCGCCCCCCTTGTTACGGATAACGGCACAGCCCTAAGTTGGGGACGGCGCTCCGTCTTCTATTTGGCTGAGCGGCCACTGCTGGTGTCCGAGTTTTTCCTGCCCGCCATCCTGGAGGCGGAAGAGCCTTCTCGCCCTGTCCGCTCCTGAGACGGGCCCTTCCAGGGCGTCATTTGACCTGGTTGGTTTGTACCTGGGAATAGGCACTGTTAAGATTCCCCAACATCCAGTCAGCAGCTACTTCTGATCGATATGAAAGGTTCCCTGAATTTGCCTCCCCAACTCCAAAGCCTCGCGCAACAGCTCCAAATCCGCTGGCCGGCCTATCTCCAACTGATGCGCCTGGACCGGCCCATCGGCACCTTGCTTCTGCTCTGGCCCACCTACTGGGCCCTCTGGCTGGCAGCAGATGGACTGCCCAGCCTCAAGAATTTCATTATTTTCACCCTGGGCGTTTTTCTCATGCGCGCCGCGGGCTGCGTGATCAATGACTACGCTGACCGCAATTTCGACGGTCACGTCAAGCGCACCCGGCAACGGCCCTTTGCCGCCGGCAAGGTTACCGAGAAAGAAGCCCTACTGCTGTTCGCCGTGTTGGTCACCATCTCCTTTATTCTGGTGCTGTTTACCAACCGGCTGACCATTCTCCTGTCCGTAGGCGGGCTGGTACTGGCTTCAATTTACCCCTTCATGAAACGCCACACCCACTTGCCCCAGGTGGTTCTGGGCGCCGCCTTCAGCTGGGGCATTCCCATGGCGTATGCCGCCGAAGCCGGAGCACTGAGTGAAGTGGCCTGGCTGCTGTTTACCGCCAACCTGATCTGGACCGTCGCCTACGACACCATGTACGCCATGGTGGACCGGGACGATGACTTGAAGATTGGGGTCAAGTCCACCGCGATTTTGTTCGGGGACGCCGACCGCCTGATCATTGGCGGCCTGCAACTGCTGACCCTGGTGATCCTGGGACTGGTCGGAAGCCGGGCAGACCTGGGGTACTTTTACTTTGTCAGCATCGGCGTGATGGCGTTATTTTTCATCTATCAGCAGCACCTGATCCGGGACCGGCAGCGGGATCCCTGCTTCAAGGCGTTTCTAAACAATAACTGGGCGGGACTCAGCATCTTTATCGGGCTGCTGCTCCATTACTCCCTATAGCCTTCGCGCCATAGCAGCAAACTCGGTCAGAAAGAGAACCAGCGCACAAGACAACACTGCCAAGACAGGAGCCCTAGTCAGCTGTCATATATTTGTAACACGGCTTGGCTGTAATAGTGTTGTCAAATAAGTTGCTCACATAGGTCTCCTACATGTCAGGCAAATTGGTACTAATCGTTGATGATGAGCCGGCCATCCGAGAGATGATTGCCGTTGCACTGGAAATGGCGGACTACCGTTACCTGGAAGCAGGCGACGCCAGCCAGGCCCATGCCCTCATCATGGACCACCAACCGGATCTGATTCTGTTGGACTGGATGTTGCCAGGCACCAGTGGCATTGAGCTGGCACGGCGTCTGAAGCGGAATGAAGCCACCGCCGAGATCCCGATCATCATGCTTACCGCCAAGTCCGACGAGGACAACAAGATCCAAGGGCTGGAGTCTGGTGCCGATGACTACATCACCAAGCCATTCTCTCCCCGAGAACTGGTCGCCCGACTAAGAGCCGTACTCCGGCGTGCCACGCCCCAGGGTATGGATACGCCCATTGAAGTAGAAGGGCTGCACCTGGACCCGGTCTGCCACCGGGTGACCTCCAATGGCCAGCCCTTGAACATGGGGCCCACCGAATACCGGCTCCTGCAGTTTTTCATGACCCACCAGGAACGGGTCTACTCCCGTAGCCAATTACTGGATCAGGTGTGGGGCACCAACGTCTATGTGGAAGAGCGAACCGTGGATGTTCACATCCGCAGACTGCGCAAGGCACTGGGCGACCATGACTACCTTATCCAGACCGTGCGCGGCGCGGGCTATCGCTTTTCCACCAAAACATCCTGACGGCGGCCCATGCGTAACGACTGGCTGATCCATATCCAGCGCCTGACTTTGGCGCTGTTCTTCTGTTACCTGTTCGGCCTGCTGATCGGTTATCCCGCTTGGCTCATGGTCATTGCCCTGGGCGCCTATCTCGCCTGGACCCTGTTCCAGGCCATTCGCTTGCACCGCTGGCTGTTTTCACCGGAACGGCCGGCACAGCCACCCTCCAGCCAGGGGTTGTGGGGGGACTTGTTCGACGGCCTGTACAAATACCAAACCGAGCACCAGCAAACCCAGCAACGTTTGCAAAACTTAATTAGCCGGGTGCAGGATTCGGTCAATGCCCTCAGGGATGTGGTGGTGATGACCGATAGCCAGGGCAACATGGAATGGTGGAACCAGACTGCGGAAAACCTCTTGGGATTACGCAAGCCCACGGACCGGGGCCAGCCGATCCAGAACCTGGTGCGGACGCCGCGCTTCAAGCGTTATTTCATGTCGAAGAACTACGACGACCCCCTGCAAATTCGCTCGCCCCACAAGCCCGACGTCATCCTGTCCATCCACATCACCCTGTTCGGGGAGGACGACCGGCTCATCGTCGGCCAGGATATCTCCCGCCTGCACCACCTGGAAAGTGTCCGCCAGGACTTTATCAGCAACGTGTCCCACGAGTTACGCACCCCACTGACGGTACTGAGCGGATACCTGGAAACCATTCTTGACCACCAGGAGGATATTCCGCCCCGCTGGAAGCGGGCTCTTCACCAAATGCAGCAACAAAGCCTGCGGATGCAAGCGCTGGTTGCGGATCTTCTGTTGCTTTCCAGACTGGAAGACCATGACCATATCCCTCCACAGCGCCCGCTGAACCTGGAATTACTGCTCGATAGCATCAAGCAGGATGCAGAAGCCTTAAGCGGTGGCCAGCACCAGATCACCCTGCACAAACGTACCCATTGCCGGTTTATAGGGGATGAGGCCCAGTTACGCAGCGCCTTTTCCAACCTGGTCTTCAATGCAGTGAAATATACGCCCGCCGGTGGCAGCATCGATATCGAATGGTGGGAAGACGAACAGGGCGTTCATTTTGGCGTGACCGACACCGGGATGGGCTTCGACCCGATTCACATCCCCCGCCTCACCGAGCGCTTCTATCGGGTTGACCCTTCCCGCAATACCCAAACGGGCGGCACCGGGCTAGGATTGGCGATCGTTAAACACGTGCTGATTAACCATGAAGGGCGGCTGGAAATCCAGAGCAAGCTTGGCCAGGGCAGCCGCTTTGTCTGCCACTTTCCCCTCAGCCGCCACCAGCTCCCCGAACTGCCCCAGACGCAGCCTTAAGAGGCCCGGGCGGCCCAGGTTTGGGCAAGGGTCATTCCTGGCAGGCCTTACGCCTGCCGGGCAATAAAGCGCGACAAATGCTCCAGCTTTTCAGGGTCTTCATCCACAAAGCGAATCAGGACACTGACAAAATCCGAATCCATCCGGTTTTCCACCGCCTGCAATGAATGCACATAGCCATTGAGGCGAGCGGTAACCTCTCCCCCTTCCAAGGCAATATCCACCACCGCCTGGTCCAAAATGGCCGGGAAACGAACCTCTCGACGGGCGATCAGTCGCACTTCCGTCAAGGTAATGCCCTTGATGACGGCGTTGAGTGAAGTATCTGCAAAACGGACCTGGGCGACTCCGGCCTTGCCGGTAGGCTTCGCCCGCGCCTCGGCGGCGGGCTTGGCAGCGGCCGTCAGGAGATTGGCCGAATCCTTGAACATGCCCGGTACCTTCGGCTGCCCATCCTGGGCTGGCGCGGCGCCGGCACCCAGGACACTGGCCGAGGGACTGAAGGGGTTGGCGCCAGCCCGGTTACGCGGCGGAGCCACCTTGAGCTTTTTACCGATGGCTTTGAGCACTTTCTGCAGCAGCTGCTCATTGCTGAACGGCTTGGACAGGTAGTCAGACACACCTTCTTTTACCGCCTCGACCACATGGTTGCGGTCACCCCGGCTGGTGATCATGATAAAGGGCGTCTTCTTATAGGTTTCCGTACGCCGTGCCCACTGTAGCAACTCCAGGCCACTCATCTCCGGCATTTCCCAGTCGCAAAGAATCAGGTCAAACGGCATCTTGCCCATCAACAACTGAGCGCGCCGTCCATTGACCGCCTCCTCCAGGGATAACTGTGGAAACGCTGCACGCAAAGCGCGCTTGATCATATCGCGGACAAAGCTTGCATCATCCACGATCAAAGCTCGAAGTTCGGCCATGATGCATCCAGTTAAGTAGTTACACTAAAAGCCTCCGGCAGCTCACCAGCACACTCATTGGGCCGGCTGAACTGATACCGGAAAAACTGGCCGCAAGCGCTTGCATTCAATCAATACCTGTTGGCGGCGCCAGGGCTTTGTATAAATATAGACGGCACAGGCGTGCCCATTCCTATAAGGCTAGCACTGTCTCGACAAGATGTTTACTTCCGTTGGTTATCTTCCCGTAACTCCCTGATCCAAAGTGCCGTACCACCCGCCACGGCCGCCGGCATGGCAAACAGGTTCAGGATGGGAACGAGGGTGGCCAGGAAGACGCAGCCCCCGAAGGAACCCGCCAAAACCCGGCGCCGGGCCAGCGAACGCCGCATGCGGGGGAAAGGGATCCCCCGGTTGTCCGCCGGAAAGTCCACGAACTGGACCGCCATCATCCAAGCGACGAACAAAGCGCTCACCACCGGCGCGGCCAGTTGGAACAGTGGCAAAAAGCCCAGTACAAAGATGAGCAAGACCCGGGGCAGGTAATAGCCCAGCTTTTGCACTTCCCGCCACAGACTTCGGGGAACCGTCATTAATATGGTCTTGACGGTCAAGGGACTATCCGGCGCCTGCCCCGTCAACAGCTCTTCCACCTTCTCCGACAAGAGTCCATAGAAAGGCGAACCAAACAGATTAGAGAGGAAGACAAACCCGTACACCAAGACCAGCAAGAACAACACAGCAAACAGCAGCCACAAAATCCAGGCTACAAAACCTAACCAGTCCGGCAACCAGGCAACCGCGAGGTCCACCCAGGTAGAAAAATAGTGGCCACCCACAGAGGCTATCACGGCAAAAACAAGCACATTGGCCAGCACCGGGATCAACACAAAACGTCGCATACCGGGGCGCCAGATCAGGCGAAACCCTTCTCGAAAATAACCGATTCCCGTCGTCAGATCCTTGGTCATAGGCGTTCTGTTCACTCCTACTTTCAATTCAGCCTCAGTTGTTCAGGCCCCCCTGGCTTCAGGCCCTGCCTCTATCTTTTTCGCCCCACCAACCTTTCTTCTTGTTCCCGCTTCCTTTCTCTTCCCTCTTTTTCAAGCCTGCATCCAGGCCAGGCCTGGGCAAAGCAAACCTGCTTGAAGGCTGCTCCTTGGATCCGAGTCTTCCGTGCAAGCCATCCGCCCGAAGCCGTGTGCGAGATATCCTACACAGAGCGTAAGACAAACCTGTTTCATCAAGCCAGAAAAGCCAGACAGCCGTCCAAGCCCAGCTGCAAGCCTTTGATTTAAAAGAAGCGCTCCCAAACATGGAGAATCTGTATGATAAAAATCAACGATGCATCACGCCACAGTAGTTCAGACCTTGGTATAGTGGGAACCGTCAAGGATGACAGGGACGCAAGGAAGAACACTAAGGATTGTATCCTCGCAGGGAATGGCGAGGGGAAGCAAGGAAATAAGGATAGCGAAGCTTGAGGGAATCCACTTGCCTTCGGGCAAGTGATGCCAAGGTTGGCAGGGAATATAGGGATAGCCACCAGGATGGTTTCTTCGCACGGACTGCGAAGGGAAGCAAGGATGAGGGATATTCAGCTTCAGGGACTTTTCGGTTTGCCGTTACGGCAAACGCCGCCAAGGTTGGCAGGGAACTAGGGATAGCCTCCAGGATGGTATCTTCGCCGGATCTGCGAAGGGAAGCAGGGACAAAGGACTTTCAGCTTGAAGGACTTATAACCGCTGCTCGACAGGGCTGCGGGGCCAAGGTTGGCAGGGATAAGGACGTAACTAGGATTGTATCCTTGCATGGTTAGCAAGGGGAAGCAGGGACAAGGGATTGCAGCTTTAGGGATTCTTTACTTGTGAGCATGAAGCCTCGCAAGCGTTCTTGGGTACATGATCTTACTACCCAGGAACTCCCAAGGAAGGTGTTGTACAGGGACCTGTAACCCACCACGATATACGACTAGATCAACAGGCGGCACTTCATATGAATTGCCGCTTTTTTCTTTTTTAGGCGGCTAGGCGGCCTGCCCCGCCCGGAAGATGCGCACCCAGTTAAACTCCTCGAACTCATTGAGATCCGGCAGTGTGCGGTATTCCCGGCACTCCAACTGCTCATAGCCCGGCTCAGCCAGGTTGCGAATCCGGGAGTCTGCCAGCAACACCAACGGGGCCTGTTGCAAAAACTGCGTCAGTAACGGCAGGTTATCCCGGTCATAGAGCACATCAGAGGCAAGAATCACATCGATCTCCGGCAGGCGCCAATCCTCGCTCAACTGCAGGGTCACTCCATTTAATTGTGCATTGGCCGCACAGGCATCCAGGGCCGCCGGATCTATATCGCAGGCAATCACTTCCCGGGCACCGGCCAGGGCGGCGGCAATGCCCGCCACACCGGACCCCGCGCCAAAGTCCAACACCCGCTTGCCTCTCACCCAATCCGGGTGCTTGAGCAGGTATTCGGCCATCGCCTGGCCGCTGGCCCAGCAAAACGACCAGTAGGCAGGCTCCGCCACCACCGCCTGGGCCTCTTCATGGCTAAGGGGCCCATCCATCACCGCCGGGTTAAAAAGATACAGCTGGAGATCCGGCACCGCTGGCAACGGCGTTGCCACCAAATCTGCCCGGGGCAGTACCGTACGGATGTTGGCAAGCAGCGTTTCCCGATTCACAACCATCTCTCCAGACTGAGCTACAACAAGGGGCGCTATTATAGGGGGTCCGGGGTGCCTGGCAGAACCCTCCTGCACCATTTCGCCTGTCGGGCGCCAATTGCTTTGAATTCCTCCTGCCTAGTGCCCTCCCCTGGGAACTCAGTCATAGACCTGCCCTGGCAAGTCCCCTACACTAGGGACAGCTCGAGAACTGCCAATCACGACAAAATCACAACAATCAGGAGACAACCCCATGGATAACATCAACTTCGAGCTATCTCTGGAGCAGCTCTGGCCGCTTTTGATTGCCTATGCACCGAAACTGCTGCTGGCCCTGGCCACTCTGCTCATAGGTCTGTGGCTGATCAAGCGGTTCGTGGGCTGGATGGACGGGCGGCTGGCAACCCGCACCGACCCCTCCCTGCACCGTTTCGCCCTCACCCTGGCCTCTATCGGGCTTAAGATTCTGCTGCTGATCAGTGTTGCCTCCCTTATCGGGATACCGACCACCTCCTTTATCGCCGTCCTGGGTGCCGCCGGCCTGGCCATTGGTCTGGCCCTGCAGGGCAGCCTGTCCAACTTCGCCGGCGGAGTTCTGATTCTGATCTTCAAGCCTTTCCGCGTGGGGGATGTCATTGAGGCGGCGGGTTACTCCGGCGTGGTGCGGGAAATCCAGATCTTCCACACCATTCTCACCACCTTCGACAACCGTCGGGTAGTCATTCCCAACGCCCAACTTTCGAACAATAGCTTGGTGAACATTAATATTGAACCAACGCGACGTGTTGACATGAAGTTCAGCATCAGCCACGGCGACGACATTGTGAAGGCAAAGAACATCCTGGCCAGCCTGTTGCAGGCAGACAGTCGGGTTCTTCAGGATCCGGCTCCGACCGTCGCCCTGTCTGAACTGGGAGAGAGTTCACTCAATTTCGTAGTGCGGGCCTGGGTGAAGACACCGGATTACTGGCCGGTGTTTTTTAACATGCAAGAACAGGTGAAACAGCGTTTTGATGCAGAAAACATCACCCTGCCCCATCCCCAGCGAACCATACGTCTGCACCAGGTCGCCTGATCTTGCCCAATGAACAGGATCAACTCTGTACTGCCTGCAGGTCCTGCAGGCAATGCAGCCAATAGTTCCTCCCGTGCATCCCCCACGGCAGGACCCGACAAGGAGAAACGTCGATGAAGCGCAAGACCACACAACTGGCAACCTCGTTACTGGCGTCCCTGGCCCTGATCGGGCCGGCAGATGCCCGGGAAGAAGCTGGCGGCTTCTACATTACCCCCAGCCTCAGCTATTTCTTCTTTGACCAGGAACGGAACCTGGACAATGACGCCGCCATTGGCCTGGGCCTGGGTTACGAATTCAACCGCCAATGGGCGGTACGGATCATGGGTGACTGGATGGAGCTGGACCAGGACCGTGGGCGCCAGGAGGTAGACGGACTCTGGTGGCACGGTGACCTGCTCTACCATTGGAATATCAATGATCGCTGGCGCCCCTATGCGCTTGTGGGGATTGGGGATTTCCGGACCGATCCGGAAGAAGGCGGCCATGACCGCAGCACCACCTACAACCTGGGCGTTGGTATCAAGAAGGAAGTCCATGACCGTGTTGACGTACGCATGGAAGCCCTGGGCCTCTATGGCCAGGATGACAGCCATTGGGACGGCGCCCTGCAAGTGGGCTTCAACTACCTGTTTGGCGTCAGCTCCAGGCCTGCAGAACCGGAACCGCCTCGGGATAGCGACGGTGATGGCGTCTACGATCCCGATGACCGTTGCCCCAACACGCCAGCCGGCACCGAAGTGGATGCCCAGGGCTGTCCGCTGCCCGTGGGTGACGAGGACCAGGATGGCGTAACGGATGACCTGGACCGTTGTCCGGCAACGCCCCGCGGCGCCCGCGTCGATGCCCAAGGCTGTCCCTTGCAGCTGAAGGAAACCGTCACCCGCCGCCTGGATGTGAAGTTTGAAACGGAATCCACCCGCATTGACCGGGAATATCTGGGAGACGTGGAGTCCCTGGCCGCCTTCTTGCAGGAATATCCCGACACCGAGGTGGTGATTGAAGGCCATTCCGACAGCACCGGATCCGAGGCCTTCAACCTGAAGCTGTCCCAGGAACGGGCCGACTCGGTTCGCAATCACCTGATCGAGTACTTCAATATCAGTCCGGATCGGATCCGCGCCGTGGGCTATGGTGAGAGCCGTCCGATTGCCTCCAATGAAACCCCGGAAGGGCGCCAGGAAAACCGTCGGGTGGTTGCCGTGGTCTCGGCCATCGTCACCAAAACCCAAATGAAGCAGGACACCCCCTAAACGAGACCGGCAGGCGCACCAGTGGCTGCGCCTGCCGGAACTCCTTTCTCATCGCCAGCACGGTCTAAGCCATTAGCGCAACACCAAAAACAATGACGTCCGGCCCCGCTGCACCTGGATCAAGAGGCTCCTGCTGCCACTGACCGCTTGACGCAACTCACTGAGTGAGCGTACCCGTTCCCGGTTCACCGCCACAATCAGATCCCCCGGACGAAAGCCCGCCCGAAATGCAGCACCACGACGTTCCACGGACACCACTTCCACCGCTGCCGGAGCACCAGCCGGATCCAAATAATCCCGCAAAGCGGCCCCTTCAAACACCCGGCTCAGATCCGCGCCACGCGCCACTTCCTGGGAAGGTTCCGCAATTTTCGCTTCAACCCGCCTCAGCTTGCCGTTGCGGTAGTACTCGATTTCCATCTTCTGTCCCGCCGGCTTCAGGCCAACCCGGTTGCGCAGGTCTGCCCCGGTGCGGATTGGCCGTCCGTCCACGCGCACAATGATGTCTCCCGGCTGGAGCCCTGCCTTGGCCGCGGCCCCGCCTTCCAGCACCTGGGCGATCACCGCCCCATGGGCAATGTCCAGCCCGAAGGCTTCCGCCAACTCCGGCGTCATATCCTGAAAGGCCACACCCAGGGTTCCCCGGCGCACTTCACCATGTTCGATCAGTTGCGCCATTACCACTGAAGCGATTTCCGTGGGAATGGCAAAGCCAATACCGACGTTACCGCCAGCGGGAGCAATAATGGCCGAGTTGATCCCGATCAGCTCCCCTTTCAGATTCACCAAGGCTCCGCCGGAGTTGCCCGGGTTAATCGAGGCATCGGTTTGAATAAAATCCTCATAGCCATAGATCCCCAGGCCACTGCGCCCCAACGCACTGATAATGCCGGACGTGACTGTCTGGCCCAAGCCAAAGGGGTTACCGATAGCCACCACGAAATCCCCCACCTGCAATTCGGTAGAGTCAGCCATCTCCAGTTGCACCAGACGATCCGCTTCGATGCGCAAGACCGCCAGGTCCACCTGCTGGTCAGATCCGATCAGGGTGGCGGGAAAGTTACGCCCGTCCGCCAGCGTCACCTGGATTTCATCGGCATTGGCGACCACATGATGGTTGGTCAGGATGTAACCCTGGCGGGCATCCACAATCACCCCGGAGCCGGCACTCAAGGCGCGGCGGCGATTGCTGGGCTGCTCGGGAATATCGAAAAAGTGCCGGAAGAAGGGATCCTGCAACAGGGGGTTGTAGCGCTGGACGCGGGTAAAGGTCGCAATGTTGACCACCGCCGGGGTCACCTCGCGCAGCATGGGAGCCAGTGACGGCAGGGCCTGCCCGTCGGGCATGGCCGCCGGCAGCGCAGCCGCCGCAGGCCCTGTAAAGATCAGCATCACTAGCATGGAAATCATCAGGTGGCGTAAGGCCTTCATAACCGAGTCATCCTCATGTGGGTTCTGTTGCTCACCATGGTATTGTCCACCCTTGCGGCGGAGCACGAAAAGCATCACATAACAAGGGCTTTGCTCTGCTCGGGCCAAGCCCCTATCATTAGACCAATCCACTTGTTAGGTTGGGGCAATGACCACAGATTTCGATATTATCATCGTCGGGGCAGGCATGGTGGGTTCGGCACTGGCCTGCGCCCTGGCGCCCAGCGGCGCCCGGATTGGACTCCTGGAGCGGGAGCTACCACCTTCCTTCGACCCGGCACAACCACCGGACCTGCGGGTCAGCGCCATCAATTATGCCAGTATCGAGCTCTTGTCCCGCCTGGGCGCCTGGCCCCGCGTCTTGGAGAAGCGGGCCTGTCCTTTCCGGCAACTGGCGGTCTGGGAGAAGCTGGAACTGCCATTTAGCCGGGGTGAATTCGACAGCCGCTTCAACCGTACCTGTTTCGATGCCAAGCAGGTCGATCAGGCCCAGTTAGGCTACATTATTGAAAACCGGCTCATCCAGTTAGCCCTACTGGAACAGCTCGAACAGTACCCCAACATCCAGCTGATTACCCGTAACCCCCTGGTCCAGGCCGACTTCGGCCAACAGCCTCCCCGCCTGACCCTGGAAGATGGCACCACTCTGATCGCTCCCTTGGTGGTCGGTTCCGACGGAGCCAACTCCCGGATCCGCCAGTGGGCCCAGATTGGCCAGTTCGCCGATGCCTATGCCCAGCATGCTCTGTTGGCTACCGTGGAAATCGAACCTCCCCAGCAGGATATCACCTGGCAGGCCTTTACCCCGACCGGCCCGTTGGCTTTCCTGCCCCTGGCCGATGTGGGCGGCAAGAGCTATGCCTCCCTGGTCTGGTACCATCAGGCGCAGCAAGGGCCAGAACTCCTAGGCATGCCCGACGGCGAGTTCCTGCAGGCGGCACAAACCACTTTCCCCCGGGAGCTCCCCCCCTTGAAGGCCCTGGTGGCACGGGGCAGCTTCCCGCTGGTCAAACGTCACGCCCTGAACTATGTGAAACCGGGAGTGGCCCTGGTGGGCGATGCGGCCCACACCATCAACCCCCTGGCCGGACAAGGGGTCAACCTGGGCTTCAAGGACGTAGCCAGCCTGGCCCGCATCCTTCTGGAAGCCCGCCAACATGGAGAAGGCTGGGGAACGCTGGAGGTATTGCAACGCTATGAACGGGAGCGGCACACGGCCAATCAGCTGATGATGAACCTGATGGACTTGTTCTATTACGGCTTTAGCAACAGCATTGCGCCTATCAAGCTACTACGGAACCTCGGCCTGGCTGCTGCCAGCCTGGCCAAACCGGCCCAACGACCGGTGATTGCCTATGCCTTGGGCCTGCGTGACAGCCTGCCCTTGCCGGCGTTCCTTCGCGAACGTGTTCCCAACTTGATTTGATATGGCCCTTCAGGAACCTACTCAGGAGCGACTATGAGCGAAACCATTTTCGACAAGATCATCCGCAAGGAAATCCCCGCGGAGATCGTCTATGAGGACGACCTTAGCCTGGCCTTCAAGGACATCAATCCGCAGGCGCCCGTGCACCTGCTGATCATCCCCAAGCGCCGGATCGCCACCACCAACGATATTGGCCTGGACGACCGCGAACTTGTGGGCCACCTCTACCATGTGGCCGGCAAAATCGCCAAGGAGCAGGGCTTTGCGGAAGACGGCTACCGACTGGTGATGAACTGCAACAACCATGGCGGCCAAACCGTCTACCACATCCATGTGCATCTACTGGCCGGTAAGCCGTTAGGTTGGCCCCCATATACGGATCGACTCAAGGTTTAGAAGTCTGATCCAGGCTCCGGCCTAAACGGGCTCGCCGATCCTCTTACAGAGAGGGTCGGCCGACCCTCTCTCCCTCATTAGCGAATCACCGCTTCCAGCAGCAACCGCTTTAACCGTTGATCAGCAGATGCACCACAACGGAGGCGGCATATCCCAGGCCGACCGCCCAACTCCAGCGGAGATGGCTGAAGAAGGTATAGGTGCCCTTGGACTGCCCCATCAACGCCACACCCGCCGCTGAGCCAATGGACAGCAGGCTGCCCCCCACTCCGGCAGTCATGGTGACCAACAGCCACTGGGTGTCATCCATGGCGGGATCCATGGTCAAAATCGCATACATCATGGGAATGTTGTCAACAACGGCAGAAATAATGCCCACCAGGATGTTGGTCGTAGTCGGCCCCAGTTCCTCATACATGGCATGGGACATCAGCTCCAGATACCCCAGATAGGCCAGACCGCCCACACAGAACAGCACCCCGAAGAAGAACAGCAGCGTGTCCCATTCAGAACGAGCCAGGGGACCGAAAATATCGAACCGGATATCGTCTTCCCGCTTGCCGCTCCCGCGCAGGTAATAGGCAAAGAACATCAACAGTGACAACCCGGTCATCATGCCCATGAAAGGCGGCACATGGAATACCTGTTCAAAGGTGACGGCCAGGGCAATGGTGCACAGGAACAGCAAGCAAATGCGTTTACCACCCCGTTTGATCGGAGTCAGAACCCCGCCCTCGCCCTGAGGGTTACCGCTGGGAATAAACAGACTCATGATGGCCGCCGGCACCAGGAAGTTCACCAGCGAGGGCACAAACAGGGCAAAGAACTCCCAAAACTCCAGCTTGCCGGTTTGCCAAACCATCAGGGTGGTAATGTCTCCGAAAGGGCTGAACGCTCCCCCGGCATTCGCGGCAACCACCACGTTCACCATGGCAATGGCAATAAATTTTGGCTCCCGGGCCCCCACCGCCATAATCACCGCCCCCATCAGCAATGCTGTGGTCAGGTTATCGGCCACCGGAGAAATGCAGAATGCCAAGCTCCCGGTAGCCCAGAACAGCTGCCGGTAGGTCAGCCCCCGCGCCACCAGATAAGAACGCAGGAACTCGAAGACATGGCGGTCTTCCATGGAGTTAATGTAGGTCATGGCGACCAGCAGGAAGAGAAACAGCGCGCCGTACTCAACCAGGTTGTGAAAGATCACCTCCCGCATCTGGTCACTGCTGACCCCATGGTCCTGGGCCACACTGGCAACAATTAACCAGATCAGGCCCGCCGCCAGGATCACCGGCTTGGACTTGCGCAAGTGCAGCACTTCTTCGTTCATGACCAGGATGTAGGCCAGGACAAAAATCACCACACAGATGATTGCCTTGATATCCCCGGTGGCATGCAAAAGCTCAGGCCCGCCTTCCGCCGCCCAGACCGGCATCCCAAACATGGTTGCCAGCAACATCACCAAATACTGCGCTACCCTCATTGCTATTTTCCTTAAAGATCCAAGAGTCGATGACACTACAACAGCCCGAGCCTAACTAGCGGTCGGACCGCTCGCCGGGTGGCCTTGAGGCTGCGAGCTGACATTCTGAACATTCAATGCAACTTCTGTTTGACTTGAGTCAAGAGCGGCCGCACGAATATTCAGTATTCTGACCTCGGTTTTGAGAAAGGCCCGTCGGCGCCAAGCGCAGACGACCACCCTCTCAAGGCCAACGCAAGGTGAGGCTTGGCCCACCCTCGGCCCCTTCCCTCTCCTCCCAGGGCCGTCGGTGGGCTGTTTTTTTATGGCATCACTTTAGATTAGCCGCCCCATTGCAGCCAGCAAATACGTCCGATGGGATGAAGCACCGCCGGGCGTTGAGGACAGGATTCCCGACAGCGCGAGAATAACAGAAATGAGCATCTATCACCTAACCTCATAATAGGTTAGATGATAGTGTAAAACAGACTGGCTTTAGCGCTTCTGGGCCTCGATCGCGGCCTCCGCACTCTCTACGGAGCGGTGGCGCACATCCTTCCCCTTGACCATGAAAATGACGTGCTCCGCCACGTTGCTGGCATGGTCTCCAATCCGCTCCAGCGCCCGCAAGACCACGGTGACACTCAGGACCTGGGAAATACTGCGGGGATCCTCCATCATGTACATCACCAGGGAGCGGGTTGCAGACCTGTACTCCAGGTCCACGTAATCGTCTTCCTTCATCACTTTCAGCGCCGCATCGATATCCAGCCGCGCAAAACTGTCCAGGGCTTCCCGTACCATCCGTCCCACATGGCTGCCAATATGGCGCACTTCCACATAACCCTGCGGTGAGCGCCCTTCTTCCGACAGGGCAATGGCTGCCTTGGCGATCTTTTCTGCTTCATCGCCAATCCGCTCCAGATCGTTCACGATCTTGGCCACGCTGAAGACCAGGCGCAGGTCCCGGGCGGCCTGGTGGGCGGC
>JAJUGC010000008.1 GCA_029268325.1 Gammaproteobacteria bacterium
TCGCCGCTCCTTGCAGGAGCGTGGCTTTGCAGTAGAAAAGGTTCCGGGGTTTGGCCGTAAACGAGAGATGCTTCGAGGCGTTTGTCAGCATGAAGAACAGCCCCCTTATGGCTCGACACTCCAAGCTCACCCCTGGCTAACTCCACCAACGGCGCCTCTTAACCAGTCCAAACAAGCCATCGTTATTGGCGCCGGGCTGGCAGGCACCAATCTTGCCTGGAATCTCCATTCCCGTGGCTGGCAAGTCCGCATCTATGACCAAGAGGGCATCGCCAGTGGCGCTTCGGGAAATCCACAGGGGGCCCTATATACCAAATTAGGTGTGGAATACACACCTCAAACGCGCCTGCAGATCTCCAGCCTGCTATTTTCCCAACGTTTCTACAATCAGCTCGCCCAGAGCTTACCGGAACAAGATTTCTGGCATCCGTGCGGCGTGCTTCAACTCGCTTATAACGAGAACGAACGGGAGCGCCAGCAAAAGTTTCTTGCCCGTAATCAATACCCCAAGGAAGTTCTCTATCCAGTCAGCAGTGAGAAAGCGAGCCAACTAGCGGGAACACGCATAGACCATGACGGATTATTTTTCCCCCAATCTGGATATGTGCGCCTAGCTGAGCTCTGTCACAGCCTTCTGAACGCTGCACAAGTCACCTGCCATTCGCAGCATATCAAGGCCATTTCCTACAATACTGAGCAACAAGCCTGGCTGCTGCTCGGGCGGGACGACGAGGTGCTGGACCAGGCACCAGTGGTGATTATCGCAACAGCAAGCGCCAGCCTGCAGTTTACCCAGGCTAACCAGCTTCCCCTTAAAAGTATTCGGGGTCAGGTCTCCCTTTTCCCTCAGCCTAAAGCACTGACCTTGAACTCTGTTGTCTGCGGTGAAGGCTATGTTTCGCCTCCCAGAGGCGGAATGCTCTGCACTGGAGCGACCTTCCAGCACAACAACGAAAGCCGAGTCTTGCAGCCGGCCGACCACACAAGCAACCTGAATCAGCTGGCGAGACTGCTTCCGGATCTCGCCCCCCATTTGGAAACCGCCGATAGCGCGAACCTTGATGGCAGGGTCGGCTTCCGCTGTGCCTCCAGCGACTTTCTTCCTTTGGTAGGTCCACTACCTAACCAGGAAGTTGCCCAAGAAGCCTTTTCAAAACCAAGTGAAATTGCCAGTAACGACAGTGACCAGCTTTATTGGCCCGGCCTCTATATCAGTACCGGACACGGCTCCAAAGGGCTGGCAACTTGCCCACTTGCTGCAGAATTACTGGCCGACCTGATTTGTGGACAACCGCTTTGTGTTGAGGCGGATCTCTATCGGATTCTGTCCCCCATGCGATTCATTGTGCGGCAACAACCTAAGCAATGATGGGAATAGACGCTTGAGGAAAAGCCATGGGATTATTTATCTATGATGCGACTCAGCGGATCGTCACGCCCCTGGCCATTGATCTGCAGCATCGCACCATCCAGCAACTGGCTCCCATTTCTGCCACGGCGCCAGTCAGGCCCAAGTCACTGGATTCCAGCAGCTCCACTCCCTGGCCCCAAGCCTATCAGCACGGTCAGGACCACCAAAGCTCCACTCAAGAAAAGTTAGTTAACTACCGCCTGACTGCATTTGAAATCATGACACCTAATGTGGTCACACTCAGCAAGGATGCTAGCTGGCAACAGGCCCGTGACCTGTTTCAAACCCACGGCATTAGGCATCTGGTGCTCACCAATGAAGAAAGGCAAGCCGTAGGCTTATTAGTAGAGCGGGATTTGCTGGGCTATCCCGATGAGCCCAAAGAAGACATAACGGCCTTACCTACCCGACCGCTTTTATCGGCAACACCAGACACGGATGTGCAATCCATTGCCTTGGTCATGTTGAATCGGGATATAGACGCAGTCCTTGTATTGGCCGGGCAGACCATCGAAGGCATCGTAACACTCAAGGACCTATTGAAGAGCTTCGTTCCGCCAGGCCTGATCAGAAATCAAATATAGCCGAGGAAAACCCTCGGCTATATTTCGTCCAGAACCACAGCTTGGACTCTTTCAGACATTAAAGCAGTTACACAAACCTTTTGTAACCTTGCATCCAGTGCAAGCTAGGCATCATTTTGCTTCGACCGCATGCCCCCTTGGAAAGCTTGACTGCACGCAGCCTCTTAAGTGCCACAAAGCCCTTCAAGGGAGTAGTGAGCGGCCTTCTAAACCGTAAGGAATGATCTCCACCGTGCGTCCATCGGCTTCGTCACGCTCCATCAGCCACAACAGCTTGCGACTGGGTGTAATGGCCAGTACCGAGCCTTGCTCGTTGCCGGAAGTGCCAACTTGAATGGGCCATCCTTCCTGACCGGCTGCTGGACAGCCTTCGCCCTTCCAGGCCGGTATCAAAACTTCATCCTTACGGTTAACGTCGTCACTGGTAGGCACCGCTTCATAGGCCACAAGGAACCCATTTTTGCCCCCAGCAAAGGTACATCCTGGGAATAAAGGCCCTGATGCATACCCTGTTGCAAACACCATGTTGCCATCAGTGACAACATCCAGCACCCGATCATCCCCAGCACTACCAAACTGAACTGTGCTGCCATGAGTGGATGCATCACGGAAGAAGGAAATAAAGGCATCCTCGCCACCTGAGTGCACTCCCGAGCCTTTGAAGATCAAGCCCTGGGTGTAGCCTCCGTTCACAATCCGATTGTTCATCAAGGCCACGGTGGTAGCGACGTTATCCTCCATATTCCCTTGTTGCCGCCCCCGTTGAATTCGGCCTTCACGGTTGTAAGAGGCAATAGCTACATCCTTGCCTCCCTGAGCCTTTCCATAGAGTTCTCCCACTGCATAGCCCGTCACCGTTATCCGACTAATACCATTTCCGGCAATATCTTTGAGCACTTCGCGGCTCTCGAGCCCAGAAATGTTATTAACAAACAGTTGCTCCCCTAGCATGTTATATTTGGCCAAGAAAGCATCTCCCCCTCCGGTCGCTATCCCGCCCTTAAACTGCCCCTTGGTTTCACCCACAACATAAATACCATTACTGTCATCTACATAGATTGCATGCCCCACGTCGTTATAAGGGGTCCCTAGCTGCCGCGGCCAGGGTGAAACTTGCTCAAAGTTCTTGTCCCCTTCCCGACGCCATACATCAATGAGCACATCGGCGCCGCCTTGATGACCAGCAATATTCTCCTCAACCGTCCCTATCATGAATAAGTCAACATGTCTTTCTCTTTGGTTATCGCCAGCGTTTGCTTCATATTCCCGAATAAATATATCGGCCAGCTCCCGGCGCTTATCCGGACTTTCCCCACCAGCAAAGATTACTGGGGATATCAGCGGCTTACCATGACGGTCAAATATTTCCACAATGCCTTCCAGACCCGGCTCAGAGCCAGAGTAAGCGACATAGACATTGGACTGGCTGTCCGTAAGCATTTCCCGTACCCATACTCCTTCTGGAAGAGGTATGGTTATGGGGGTCAATAGTTCATTGACGTAAACCTTGAGCGGATCCACAGTCTCCAACACAGTCTGAGTGCGCTTCCAGACCAGGCCGAATTGTTTATCCGGTCCCGCAACCTGGTCTGGATTAGGTAACACCTGAATGACGATTTCCTTTTCCGTTTCACCAGGCTGAAAATCAATATGGTATGGTGCGGAGATCGTATTACCGTCCACTCTCACGACAAGCTCCTGTTCATCGATTGGAACTTGCTCTACATCGCCCGAAACCAATTCAAATTCTGCAGAAACCAACCGATCGACGGCCTTATCCAGGATTCCCTTAACTATCACTTCCGCACCTTCAGTGACCACAACGTCGGCCTTATTCCAGGAGACCTGAGGCTCATTATCATGGATGGTAATGGTCGTCGTAAGAGAGTTTGTAGAGTTGAGAAAAGTAAGTCCTTCATCAACACTAGTTATGCGCAAATCAAGGCGTTCGGTACCTTCAGCAAGTTCATCATCCAAAATGATTACCTGAATGTAACAAAGGGTAGTACCAGGCGGGATAGTCAGCTGGCCCTTATGCTCAAGATAATCCTCACCCGGGTGTGCAGCGTTAGCGGCAGATACCTGCCGCGTTTCAAAAGATGCCACAACCCTTTGGACCGAAGGGCTGAGCAAGTACACTGGCACATAAGCAATTAGGTCAGAACTACCTAGTTCCCCTGGGGCAGCTACCATGCAGTCAGTCAGCGGTTCACCATCGTCGCCTGACGGAGCCTCGTTTTTTTCACCTTCAGTAACTTCAACGGATCCTAGCCACAACTGATTAGGACTTACCAACAAAGGAAAGGTTATGCTAGTTGCATTATCTCCATCATAAACGTTCAGGCTTACTTCTAGCGGCGCCCCGTCCACGAGATCTGCGTCTCCTGCGCCCCCCCCACTAAGGCCGGGAACTCCACGGAGCACCACCCCCTTGCGGGCAGCGTTATCCACATATTCTGCCGACAGCCACCGCGGCGCATTAGTCAAGCTGACAGTAGGAATCCCACTGCCTCCTGCGATCCCAAAGTCATACTTATATTCCACACCAAGATAAGCCTGCACCGGCGGCTTTCCGAGAATACGCAGTTTTTCCTCCGAACCCTTACCCCCGGAACAAGCTGCGAGAAACATCAAGCCTGCGACAAATAAGATCCGCCCGATATGGTGAGTGTTCGAAAACACGGCAAAGTTCATACGCGCCCTAACGAATAAGTTTGGTAATTTTTTGTAAGATCTTATTCGAATTCGTAGGTAGGGACTGGAATCGAATCACAGAAACCGAGTTATCTGCCAGGTAGCGGGCTTGAGAATGGAAAAGAGCCGCTTCAGAACTTCGAAGCGGTTTAATAAAGAATGATAACCAGAGGGTCGGCCTCACTTTCCTTTGCCGCCCCCATGACTGGTTTAATTAGAAGATGGCCTTAAGCCTGGGAATCTGATGTGCCAAGGTCGAGGGTTCCTGTGGCCAGTAACTGCTCAAAGGCTTCCTCGTTGAGTACTGGTATTCCCAACGCTTGGGCATTTGTCAGTTTGGAACCGGCATTCTCGCCCGCCACAACAAAGCTGGTCTTGCCAGAGACACTACCCGAGACCTTGGCCCCCATCGCCAACAAGGCCGCCTTGGCCTGATCCCGGGACATGGACGCGAGAGTCCCTGTGATGACTACAGTTTTACCTGCCAGAACATCGCTCTGGGCACTTGTTTCAACGTTTTTCCACTGAACTCCCAGCTCCCTTAGCTCAGCGATCGTTTCCCGGTTATGGGCCTGGGCAAAAAACGCGTGGATATGGTTGGCCACGACAGGGCCCACGTCTGCCACTTGTTGTAGGGCTTCCTCACTGGCCTCCATCAAAGCCTCCAGCTCTCCAAAGTGGTTAGCAAGCGTACGTGCCGTTGCTTCGCCCACTTCCCGAATGCCAAGCGCATAGATGAAACGCTGGAGCTCCGTATCCTTGGATTTGTTGATGGCTTTCAATAGGTTTTGGGCGGATTTTCTCCCCATCCGCTCCAGGGAGGCGACCTGGTCTTCTGTAAGGCGATACAGGTCCGAGACCTTCTTGACCCATCCTTTTTCAACCAAGGCGTCCACCAGCTTGTCCCCCAAGCCTTCAATGTCCATGGCTCGCCGGGAGGCAAAGTGCTTAATGGCCTCTTTTTGCTGGGCAGCGCAAAACAGTCCTCCGGAGCAGCGGGCAACAACTTCTCCTTCGGCCTGCATCACATCTGCTCCGCAGACGGGACACTGGGAAGGCAGGCTCACCGCGCGGGCTTCCTTCGGGCGCCGTTCCGACATAACACGAACAACCTGAGGAATGACATCCCCCGCCCGGCGAATGATCACCCAGTCGCCGATATGCAAATCAAGCCGGGCCACTTCGTCCATATTGTGCAACGTGGCGTTACTCACGGTGACGCCCCCGACAAATACGGGCTGCAGCCGGGCCACTGGTGTAATAGCTCCGGTTCGCCCCACCTGGAACTCGACGTCCAAGACCTGGGTCATTTCTTCTTGGGCCGGAAACTTATGGGCAATAGCCCAGCGGGGCGCTCTAGAGACGAAACCCAGCTCCCGTTGCAGCCCCAGGTCGTTGACCTTGAACACGATGCCATCGATGTCGTAGGACAAGCTGTCACGCTTCTCAGCCATCGTGTGGTAGTAGGCGAGACACTCCTCAACCCCCTTGGCAACCTGAAGCTCACGGCTGACCCGGAACCCCCATTGATTGAGAGCTTCCAGCACATCCGTATGGCGCTTGAACTCAACGCCATCCATGCGGCCAACCCCATAGCAGCACATTTGCAGACCACGTGAGGCGGTAATACGCGAATCCAACTGGCGCAAACTGCCCGCCGCCGCATTACGGGGGTTAACGAAAGTCTTTTCGCCCCGCGCCCGGGCAGTTTCATTGAGCTTTTCAAAACTGGCCTTGGGCATGTAGATCTCGCCCCGAACCTCCAGTACGGAAGGCCACTCGCTCCCCCGCAGCGTCAGAGGAATACTGGGAATCGTGCGAACATTTTCAGTAATGTCTTCCCCGGTATAGCCGTCACCACGGGTGGCCCCCCGCACCAATTGGCCATTTTCATAGAGCAAGCTAATCGCGATGCCGTCCAGCTTGGGCTCACAGGAGTATTCAATTTCCGCCCCAAACAGATCCCCGCCCGGCAACAAGTCGCCCAGCCGTTCCCGTACCCGCCGGTCAAAATCACGCAACTCGTCTTCCGTGAAGGCATTGTCTAGCGACAACATGGGGACTTCGTGGCGTACCTCGGCAAAGGTCGCCTGGGGACGGCTCCCCACCCGCTGGGTGGGCGAATCCGGGGTGACCAGCTCGGGGTGACTGGCTTCCAGCTCCCGCAGCCGGTTCATGAGCCGGTCATACTCGGCATCGGGAACCGTCGGATCGTCCAGAACATAGTAGCGATAGTTATGTTCATGGATTTGTTCACGCAACGCCTGGACTTCCTGGCGTACATCAGCGCTTACCGGGTTCATGGTTTAAACGGCTCCTACACTCTGGCGGCAAGTTGCTGACGGCGCTCAAACTCGCGGATACGCTGGCGACAGTGCTCGATCGTCTGCAGGGTGAATACGCTGCGCCGCTCATCCTTCAACTCGCCATTGAGGTTGCGCACCACACATTGAGCGGTTTCCAGCATGTATTCAAAAGCCTTCATGCTATCGTCTGGACCTGGCAGGGTTAAATAGAAGCAAACTCCCTTGATCACCCCTTTCTCCATCGCGTCCAGGTCAAAGGTACCCTGTTCTGTCAGGCTCGCCATGCCAAACTGCACCGGACCTGCCCCAAAACCATGCTCATGGCGGACAAAGACCGACATCGAGTCAAACTCCATGCCACAAGCCTCCACCAAGCGGCGTAGCCGGCTTCCGTCGAAGCCTTCCTCATCCTTGCTCAACACGTTAATAACAATAACTTCCTGGTGCTTCTTCTCAGTCGAACCCGCGCTCTTGGCCGCTTCAGGCCGCTCCTTTTTCAGCAGGTTCTTGGCTGCCACCGCCATGGACTGGACGCGGCTGGACGAGTCAGCCACGGGCTCCGGGTTGACTTTCCGGGACCGTTCCATGGAAGAGCCACCAGCTTCCCCGGTATCCACCACCTTCACCGCCTCCGGAAAACGGGAATTAGCCGTAGCTGAAGGCTGTTCGGGGCGCTCGGACTCTGCCACCAGGGAGTCATCGAGATCAGCTACTTCCGGCTCACTACGGCGGGCGCTCAGCCCTTCGACTCCCTGTTCAACGTCTTCATGGCTGGATTCAGATTGGCGGCTCCCGGGTTCTTCCCGTCGCACCACCCGGGCACCCCCCCCCGGGAGTTCGGGATTGAAGTCCAGATCATCGTCCGCCTCACCAAGCCCGCCCATATTACGGGACATTTCAAGACTATCGCGCTTGGCGCGCTGCATCCGACGCCATCCATCCAGAACAATGCCAAGTAGGATCACGGCCCCAATGAGCAACAGCCATTCTCGTAAACTCATATCCATCAACGAATAATCCTCAGATTTAAACTCGGCCCGGATTGTTCAACGACTCAGAAAATGAAGACTATACTGCTCAATACCGCCGCAAAAACAGACTGCCTCACGGGCCCGGATTGCTAACCGGCGTACATCATAACAAGGCAATAAACGTTTACAAAGCAGCCATTGCAGCCGCTTCTTCCACGTCCACGGAGACCAGGCGGGATACGCCAGGCTCATGCATGGTTACCCCCATCAAGTGATCCGCTTTTTCCATGGCAATCTTGTTGTGGGAAATATAAATGAATTGGACCTGACTGGACATTTCCTTGACCATATTTGCGTACCGGCCCACATTGGCGTCATCCAGGGGCGCATCAACCTCGTCGAGCATACAGAAAGGTGCTGGATTGAGGCGAAAAATGGAAAAGATCAAAGCGATCGCCGTCAAGGCCTTCTCACCGCCGGACAGCAGGTGAATCGTACTGTTTTTCTTTCCGGGCGGCCTTGCCATAATGGCAACCCCGGTATCCAACAGATCCTCTCCCGTCAGCTCCAGATACGCGGTACCACCGCCGAACACCTTTGGAAACAGCTCCTGCAGGCTTTCGTTTACCTTGTCGAAGGTTTCCTTAAAGCGGGCTTTGGTCTCCCGGTCGATTTTCCGAATCGCGTCCTCAAGAGTTTGCAGAGCCTCCATCAGGTCCTCATGCTGGGCATCCAGGTAGGTCTTCCGCTCGGACTGGGCCTTGTACTCTTCAATTGCCGCCAGGTTGATGGCTCCCAGCCGCTGGATGCGCTGAGCGATTCGCGCCAACTCCTCTTCCCAGAGCTTTTCGGAAGCATCCTCCGGTAACAGCCTGAGCACCTCTGCCAGCACAAAGTTATCCTGCTGAACCTGTTCGTCCAGCGTATTGCGGCGGATCTCAGCAGCCTGCAACGCCATGCGCTGCTCCTGGAGCCGCAGGTTTTCCTCCTGCACGGCCTTGTCGGCCTGCATGCGCTGCTGATCTTCCAGACGCATCTGGCGGTCGATCTCTTCGACGGCCTCACGGGCCTCGGCCAGGCGCTGCTCCTCCTCCAGCCGGCGGTCCAGCAGTTCCTCAAGCTGCATCCGCAACTCTTCCACGGGCTCACGGCTGGTTTCCTGGAGCTCTTCCAGAGTGCGCAAGCGCTCTTGTAATCTCTCATACTGGATTTGCGAACGTTCCAAAGCCGTCTGGACTGACTGGAGCTGGGACTTCAGGGTTTGCACACGCAGTTGCAACTGATGGGCCTGGTCCCGGCTGTGGTGGGCCTGCTGACGGTACTCCTCCAACTGGAGGCGCAATTGGTCCCTTTGCCCTAACAAAGCCTCCCGCCGGTCCGCATTGCTATCCATCTCAGACATGGCTGCCTGCCAACGGGAACGGGCTTCTTTGAGCTGTTCCTCTTCCTGCTCCCGGTGTTGCTTTTGCTCCTGGATATCCTGGGCCAGGCGCCCCAACCGAACCTGGAGCTGCTCCAGCCGAGCCTTGCGGGCACTTAGCCGCGACTTGAGGTCAGTCCGCTCGTTCCCCAACTGGGTGTGGTAGCGGCGGATATCTTCCAGTCGCTGTTCTGTGTCACGAATACGCTGGAGCAGTTCAGACAGAGCCTGCTGTTGCCTATCAATCTCCTGTTGGAGTTGCTGGATCTGTTCATTCAAGCTCGCCAATTCGGACTGGCGCTCGATGACACCGCCATCCTGGCTCAACCGGCCAATGCGGATAAAGTGCGCCCCAACCCAATCGCCCCCTCGGGTCACAAAGGATTCATGGGCCCTCAACTGGGTACGTTCCGCCAGTGCGCTTGCCAGATCTTCAACCACATAAACCGACTGCAACAGGCTCAACGGCACCTGACCACCCTGGACCAGGTCAGCCAAGGTTGTCCGGCCATTGCCCGGCGTAGTGGAAGCCCCTTTCTCTACAAACTCCACTGCAACGCCTTCCGTGTTACCAAAGGCACTGCCAGGCAGTTCCGCCAGGGAATCCACCTGAATGGCCTGCAGGTGCTCTCCCAATACAGCTTCCACGGCCTGTTCCCAGCCAGACTCGACCTTCAGGCCCGCGCCCAGCCGCTGTTTGAGATCAAGCCCCCACTGCTTCAGCCAATGCCTGGTTTCCGGAGACTCCTTTTCCAGGGCCGCGTGCTGCAAAGCCTCCAAGGAGGCTCGCCGCCCCAGATCCTTTTGCAGTTGCTTTTCCTTTTCCGCCAAATCCTTTTGTAAGCGCTCGTACGCTGCCCGCTCCTCGGCCAGGCTCTCTCGTAGGTTGGCCTGCTCTTCTTCTGCTCCCAGCAATTGCTCATCCAACTCTTCGAGCTTGAGCTCCAACTCTTCCAACTCATCATCATTGCGTTGCGCCTGGAGTAAGGCCTCTTCCTCCTGCATGCGCTGAATCGTTTGATTCAGCCGCTGCAAACTCTGCTCAGCATGGCGAATGCGGGATTGCTCCACCTCCGCTCGCTGACTGGCATCCGCTGAGATCTGATTGAACTGGTCCCACTCCTGCTGCCAGTTCTGCATCTCCTCTTCGGCAACCGCCAGCTTTTCGGCAAACTCCTCCATGGCCGATTGCGCCAGTTCCTGCTCGGGTTCGAGCTGTAATAACTCTTCAGTGAGTTCCTCCAGACGCAGTCTGTCCTGGGCTTGCTCCCGCTGTGCCTCGGCCAGCTGTTCCCGGGTCTCCGCCAGCTCATCGGCGGTACGGCGCTCCCTGTCCCGGAGGTTTTCCAGACTTTGTTCGGTTCGGGCGATTGCCGCCCCTGTCTCGTAAAAGCGGGCCTGGGCGCGGTTAAACTGATCTGACACTTCTTCTCGCGAGAGACGCAACTGCTCCAGCTGGCTTTCCGCCGCGGTACGCAGATGCAAGTTTTTCTCCAGCTCGATTTCCAGCTCCATAATCCGCTGGCGATGTTGTTGCAATTGCCGGTCCAGATCTCTCCAACGCAAGGCTCCCAACTGGGCACGCTTCAGCCGCTCTTCTGCCTTGAGCTCCGTATAACGCTCAGCTGCCTGGGCCTGGCGATGCAAGTGCTGGAGTTGGCGCTCCAACTCCTCCCGCAGGTCGGTCAAACGCTCCAGGTTCTCCAGAGTGCGCTTCATGCGCTGCTCAGTTTCCTTACGGCGCTCCTTATACTTGGAAATGCCTGCCGCTTCTTCCAGATACACCCGCAGCTCTTCAGGCTTGGATTCGATCAACTTCGAAACCATGCCTTGTTCGATAATGGAATAGCTCCGGGGCCCAAGGCCGGTGCCGAGGAAAATATCGGTGATATCCTTACGCCGACAACGGGCGCCGTTGAGGAAGTATTCCGACTGGCCGTCCCGGGTGACTTTACGCTTGATGGAAATTTCCGCGAAGCTGGCGTATTCCCCGCCCAGGGTGCCGTCGGAATTATCAAAGTTCAGTTCGATGCTGGCCTGTCCGACCGGCTTACGGGCAGTCGAGCCATTGAAGATCACATCGGTCATGGATTCGCCACGCAGGTTCTTGGCGGAAGACTCCCCCATCACCCATCTGACGGCGTCAATGATATTGGACTTGCCACAACCATTAGGCCCGACAATTGCGCACATATTGCTCGGGAACGGCACGGTTGTGGGATCCACACACGCTTTGAATCCAGCAAGCTTGATCGACTTTAAGCGCATCTTACCGGGAGTTATTCAGTGTCATCGGAATCATCATCCACCCCTGCCTTTGACCAGGCAGGGAATGAAAGGAAAATGCTTGATTGAGCAAAAGGTCTTTTGGCTAGGGCTCATGAGCCAACTCCCCTTGCCCGGCTTCTGAAATCACGTTTAGAACCAGTTCCAGGTGATAACGGCCATAGTCCCAGATTAATTCACGTACCTGTTCCAGATTCCGTTCCCGCACCCTGTCCAGAAGCCTGCTATAAAACCTTAGTGCCGGTGCCCTGTCCCTACGCTGAAGTTCCAGTGTCAAATAATAGGCACGGCTTATCGCGGGGCAGAGCCTTTCAAGAGCTTCTTCCAAGTAGGGGTTGGCCACCACTGGATAGCAACTTCGTATCAGGGCGAAGCTGGCTTCCATGACCTGCTCCTCCGAGACCGCATCGTCCACCAGACAGCGGTTCAACCGTTGGAGCGGAATCTGAACCGCCTCCAAGTCTGGCGAAGTCCAGCGTTCGGCAAAACGGCACACCAGCATCGTGACTAGATTAATATAGATGTCAAACAGGCTTTCGGCCTGGTGTACACAAAGGCCTGCGACCACGGCCCCCCGGCGCGGATAGATTTCCACCAAGTGGCGCGCCTGGAGAATCAACAGCGCTTCACGCACCGAGCCACGGGAGACTTTCAAATCCCGGGCAAGCTTTAGCTCCTGAACCCGTTCCAGTGGTTTTAACTGGCCCAAAATAATCTGTCTGCCGATATATTGGGCAATTTGCTCGGATAAACTTTCCGGCGCCTGAAATCCCATTCTTCTCTACAACCCGCGGCTAACTCCCGGCGCGCATTCTAGCACAATCCGCCTCCCTAAAAAGTTTGCTGCAAGCGGCAGAACCCTGCCGTCTAGGCGCCAAGGTTTCGGCGTCTGCGGCAAGCCGCCTCCTTTAAAAGGCGTCACCTTGTCGTCTTATTGGCGCGCACAAAAAACCTATCCTATTGATTTAAAAGCATTATTAAAATGGCACATATTTCGCAAGGAGATCCTTAGCATTACTTTGTTCATGGAGTTTTTAGATGTCCACCGGTACGCCAAACAACACACTGGACTTTAGTCACGCCAAACTTGTTGCGCGCATCTCGGAAATATCGCCTCTACTGGTACCGGGCAATGACATTCCCAGCCGTTTGACCCAAAAGCTGCAAATGACATTGGATATTGCCGAACAGATCCGGATCTTCGTCGAGGCATTGTCCGAGCTGATTGAGGTTGAGGGTGTCCGCTACCTGAATGAGCTTCCCCAGGTTCATCTGCAATCGGAACGGATGGGCGTCCACCGATGCCATTACACCCTTAACCTGCCAGATGCAGAGCTGGGAGAGATCAGCTTTGGCCGCAACCGTCGCTTTCTGGAACCGGAGCTAAAGGTGATCGAGCAGATGCTCGCGATTCTGGTCTACCCCCTAAGAAACGCCCTGCTCTATAAGCAGGCCCTGGACACGGCTCTCACGGACTCTTTAACCGCCCTCCATAACAAGCGGGCATTTGACCAGTATATCTGCCGAGAAATTGAGCTCGCCCAGCGGCATGCAAGCTCTCTGTCACTGGTTTTGATCGACCTGGACCACTTCAAGAGAATCAACGACCAGTTTGGTCACCTAAATGGTGACAAGGTGCTAACCGAAGTGGCATCCCGAATTCGCAAGACCTGCCGCCACTCTGACCTGTGCTTTCGCCTCGGCGGGGAAGAGTTTGCCGTGATTCTGAGCCAGACCGACCGGGATGGGGCCTGGATCATTGCGGAAAGAATTCGACAGGCCATCTGCTCCAACCCCATCCAGATTGACGGACAGGAAATCACCATGACCGCCAGCCTTGGCATCGCCAACTACAGTGCCGGCGAAAGCCGGGATGACCTGGTTCGTCGTGCCGATGTGGCGCTTTATAACGCTAAACGGGAAGGCCGCAATCGTTGTTGCTACGAAGCAGCCTGCCCTCAGCCGTCCTTACTTTGCTGAACGTCGCGCTGATCTGCGTGGGGGCAGTGTCACTCTCTTGCGTTGCTGGCGCTGCATCCTGATCTTATCCGCCGGGCCGCTTTGGACCGGCGCCTTGGGAGTTAACTGGACCAATTGGTACAGGGCCTTGATGTCCTTCTCGCCCAGTTCCTCCCACTGCCCCACCTTGATTCGACTGGGCAACATCAGAGGCCCAAACCGAACCCGCTTCAGCCGGCTTACCGCAACTCCTTGGGATTCCCACAGACGCCGCACTTCCCGGTTTTTGCCCTCCAGCAAGGTCACATAGAACCATTGGTTGATTCCGGTACCGCCGGCCGGGGTGATGTCACTGAAGCGCGCAATGCCATCTTCCAGAAGCACGCCCTCCCGCAAGCGGGTCAACATATCCTCATCCACTTCCCCCATCACACGAACGGCATACTCCCGATCAACCTGGTAGGAAGGATGCATCAGACGGTTGGCAAGTTCCCCATCAGTGGTAAAGAGCAGCATTCCGGAGGTATTGATATCCAGCCTCCCCACGGAGATCCAACGCTGGCCGGAAATCTTGGGCAGACGGGTAAAAACGGTGGGACGCCCTTCCGGATCGTGACGGGTACAGATCTCACCTTCAGGCTTGTTGTATACGAGCACCCGTGTCTGTTCCTGATGCTTTTCCAGCCGCACCGGACGACCGTCCACCTCGATTTTGTCAGTCACAGTTGCCCGGTCGCCAATGGTTGCCACCTGGCCATTGACCTTGATCCGCCCGTCACGGATCAGATCTTCGATCTGGCGACGGGAGCCGATCCCGGTACGGGCGAGAATTTTCTGGAGTTTTTCAGATTCAGACACCTTGGTTTCCTTCTAAAGGGATAAATGGTCTACACGACTCAATACAGATTCGGTTCTAGAGTATCGCCGGACTGAATCGCAGCCGACGGCTTTTCATGGACAGCTCAGCTCTGCTCGCTCCCCTCGGAGGCTGCATCCTCTTCAGATGGTTCCGACGGGGCTTCACCACTCGCCCATTTTGCCTCAAGCTCGCGGCTGATGTCTTCAAGATCGCGAATTTCAGCCAAGGGCGGTAACTGATCAAGGCTGGTCAGATTAAAGTAGTCTAAAAACTGGCGCGTGGTGGCATACATGGCCGGTCGGCCTGGCACATCCTTATGGCCCACCACCCGGATCCACTCCCGCTCCATCAGGGTTTTGACGATATTGGTGCTGACCGCTACCCCGCGAATATCTTCAATTTCACCTCTGGTAATAGGCTGGCGATACGCGATGATGGCCAAAGTCTCCAACAAGGCCCGGGAATATCGCTGGGGCCGCTCCTCCCAGAGTCGCGAAGCCCAGGGCGCGTATTCCGATCGGACCTGGAATCGATAGCCGCTCGCCACTTCCACCAGTTCATAGCCACGGTCAGCGCAGGACTCCTGGACCATATCCAAGGCCTGGCGCAACACCGAGCGGGCCGGCCGTTGATGTTCTTCGAACACATCTCCCAGTTGATCCACGTTCAAGGGCTTGTCAGCAGCCAACAGCACGGCTTCCAGA